>CAZULR010000187.1:0-5476 GCA_964621235.1 uncultured Acidimicrobiaceae bacterium | reverse complement strand
CAGATCGAGGCCGAGGTGGCCGCCCTCGACCCCGAGGACGCCGCCGAGCTCCTGGCCGGGTACGGCCAGGACGAGTCCGGCCTGGTGCAGCTGGTCCATGTCGGCTTCCACACCCTCGGCCTGCAGACCTACCTGACGGCGGGTCCCAAGGAGACGCGTGCGTGGACGATCCACATCGGCGACACCGCGCCCCAGGCCGCCGGCGTCATCCACACGGACTTCGAGCGGGGCTTCATCAAGGCGGAGGTGATCGGCTTCGACGACCTGGTCGAGGCCGGCTCGGTGGCCGCGGTCCGGGCGGCGGGCAAGGCCCGCGTCGAGGGCAAGGAGTACGTGATGCAGGACGGGGACGTGGTCGAGTTCCGCTTCAACGTCTAGGAGACCAGGACCGCTCCGACGCGGGTCACCAGCCCGTGGCGGCGATGACCGGCGCGTTGAGGTCGACCGACGACATGTCGCCCAACCAGGTCGCATCACCCACCGCCGCCACCTCGCCGTACTCCGAGGCGACCCGGTAGCCGTTGCCGTCGGCGGTCGGGAAGACGGCGGTCGCCTGATCCGCGGGACCGAAGGATGCGGTGTCCGTCAGTCGCGCCGCATCGCCGAATCCGGTGACCGTGCCGTCGATCTGGAGGAGCCAGTAGCCCCGTCCGTCCGGTGTGCGCGCCGCTGACGACACCGGGTTGTCCGGTGCGGCGCTGATCCCGCCCAGGTCGGAGGCGTCCCCGAATGCATGGACGGCACCCGACTCCATGATCAGCCAGTAGCCGTAACCGGTCGAGTCGGGGACGACGGAGGCGGCGATACCCGGACACCCACCGATCCCGGGGCAGGATCCTTCGAATCGGGCGTCGCCGAATGCGAAGACACCCCCATCCTCACCGACCATGAAGTACCCGTGTCCCGTCGCCGACGGAACCATGCCGATGATCGGCGCGTCGAGCGAGGGCCCGGCACCCACGGTTCCGGCCGGCGCAATCCCGAGGCCGGGCAGCGATCCCTCGAAGGTGGAGTCGCCGAAGGCGAAGACGCCGCCATCGGACGCGACGAGCCAGTAGCCGCCGTCGTCCGGGGTCGGCGTGATGCCCACCACCGGGCGTTGCAGCACCAGGTTCCCGGTCGAGCCGTAGAAGTTCGCGCCGCCGAAGCTGAAGATCCCCCCGTCGGCGCCGACCAACCAGTACCCGGAACTCCGCGTGTAGGTGAACACGGACCACTGACTCGTGGGACTTTCCCCCGAGCCCGTGGTCACCCGGACCTGGATCGTGCCGACCGCACCGGCCGGGCTCGTGGTGGTGATCGTCCCGTCACCGGTGACGGTGAAATGCGCCGACGTGGCACCGAACGTCACCTTCGTCGCACCGGTGAAGTTCGTCCCGCTGATGGTCACCGGGTCCCCTCCCGCGATCAGCCCCTGATGGACGGAGAGCCCGGTGATGGTCGGGGCCGGCGGCTGGCCGAACGTGATGGTCACGGTCCCGCTCCCGGACGAGCCCAGATACTGGCCGGGGGACGCCTCGATGTGGCCCGCTGACGTCAGGGCGACCGCCTGCACGGTGGGGAATCCGGCGCCGGAGGCCTGCCCGATCGCCCCCATTTCCGTGATCGTCGTGTGGCCGAAATCGGCGAGTGCCTGCGTGGAGCCGTCGAAACCGGTCGCGTCGTCGATCCACTCCGCCGATGAGCGATCGCCGGTGTAGCCCACATCCACAGGGACGTCGTAGTTCCAGTTCTCGGTGAGATCCGCGAGGTTCACCTGCCACGTCGAACCGTCGTCGGTCAGGTTGGCCACCACCTGATCACCCGGCAGCACGGTGTCCCCTGCGGGGAACAGCACACGGCTCGCAGGGCCGCCCGGATTCTCGAGTTCGTAGAACCCGCTGTACGTGGTCACACCCCCGACCACCTGCCCGGTGGTCCCGATCTCGAAATGGCTGGCTGAGCTGACCCCCCCGAGACCGATCCAGGTGGATGCCGCGGCGTCCCCCGCATCCGTCACCGTCGGGACCGTCCAGTCGCCGCCGACCTGAGTGAACACGTATCCCGCCCCGGTGTCGACGTCTCCGGCCCAACTTCCCGTCTCGGGCTGCAGCCGTGGCGAGGTCCCGAGCGGGGAACGGACCGCACCGGTCGTCGCGGACGCCGTGCCGACCGCGCCGGCAGGGGAGGCGGGACCGGCAGCCCCGAACAGCACCACGGTGGCGATGGCCGCCATCGTGCCCGTCCGCAGTTTCCCTCTCATGATTTCCTCCTCGACTGCCCGGCCGACCATCCGAAGATCGTTCCGGGCGATCACTCTGTCAGCGATGTCCGCCGGCCACCAGTCGGCTCGGAGGGTGCGGTACCGGTCTCCGAACCTGGGCCCGCGCCCGACGTCGGACGCGACGGCCCGGGACCGGCCATGCGTCCACCGCTATCCTGACGCCCCGGCGCCCGACGACCAGGTGGAAAGAGGAATCCGTGCCCCGTACCGACCCCGCAGCCGTCCTCGCCGACCTCGACCTGGTGGAGAAGACGTCGCTCCTGTCCGGGTCCGGCTTCTGGCACACCCGGGCCATCGAGCGAGTCGGCATCCCCTCGATCATGGTGACCGACGGACCGCACGGCCTGCGGAAGCAGCCGGAGGGCGGGAACCATGTGGGGGCGGGCGCCAGTGTGCCGGCGACCTGCTTCCCCACGGCCGCGGCCCTCGGGTCGTCGTTCGACGTGGACCTGGTCCGCCGGGTGGGGGAGGCCATCGGCGACGAGGCCCGCGCCCAGGGTGTTGCCGTCGTGCTCGGGCCCGGCATCAACATCAAGCGGACCCCCCTGTGCGGCCGCAACTTCGAGTACCTGTCCGAGGACCCGCTGGTGTCCGGGCTCCTCGGAGCCGCGCTGGTCGACGGCATCCAGAGCCGGGGTGTCGGGACGTCGCTCAAGCACTTCGCCGTGAACAACCAGGAGACGGACCGGCTCCGGGTCAGCGCCGTGGTGGACGAGCGGACCCTGCGCGAGATCTACCTGGCCGGCTTCGAGCACGTGGTCCGCACGGCGCAGCCGTGGACAGTCATGTGTAGCTACAACCGGGTGAACGGCGTCTACGCCTCCGAGGACCCGTGGCTTCTCACCACGGTGCTGCGCGACGAGTGGCTGTTCGACGGCCTGGTCCTGTCGGACTGGGGCGCGGTGGACGACCCGGTCGCCGCCGTGGCCGCCGGCCTCGACCTCGAGATGCCGTCGTCCCACGGGGCGGGCCCGGCCCGGGTGGCGTCCGCCGTCGAGTCGGGCTCGCTCGACGTGTCGGCCGTCGACCGGGCGGCCGGAAGGCTGCTCCGGCTGCTCGACCTGGCCACACGGAGCGTCGGGACCGCCGACGGGTTCGACGAGGACGGACACCACGAGCTGGCCCGGTCGGTTGCCGCCGACTGCGCCGTGTTGTTGACCAACGATGGTGGGCTGCTGCCGCTCGCGGACGGCCTGGCCCGGGTGGCGGTGGTCGGAGAGTTCGCCCGCAGCCCACGGTTCCAAGGTGCGGGCAGCTCGAAGGTCAACCCGACCCGGGTGGATGACGCGCTGGGCGCGCTCCGTGCCCGGCTGGGACCCGACGTCGACATCGCGTTCGCCCCCGGGTTCGGGGTGGACGATCCAGAGGTGGACGACGAGGCACTGCGTGCCGAGGCCGTGGGGATCGCGCGCGGGGCGGACGTCGCCCTCCTGTTTCTGGGGCTGCCGCCGAGCTTCGAGTCCGAGGGCTTCGACCGCGACCACATGGACCTGCCCGCCGACCAGGTCGCCCTACTCGAGGACGTAGGTGCAGTGACCGACCGCGTCGTGGTCGTCCTCGCCAACGGCGGAGCGGTGACCACGGCCGGGTGGCAGCACCACGCCGGCGCCATCCTGGAGGGTTGGCTCGGCGGCCAGGCCGGCGGCGGTGCCGTCGTCGACGTCCTGGTCGGTGACGTCAACCCCTCGGGCCGGCTGGCCGAGACGATTCCGCAGCGACTCGCCGACACGCCGGCGTTCCCGAACTTTCCCGGCCGGGACAGCGAGGTCGTCTACGGCGAAGGGGTTTTCGTCGGGTATCGCCACTACGACCTGGTGGACCGCCCGGTCAGCTTCCCGTTCGGGCACGGCCTGTCCTACACGACCTTCGGGTACTCGGACCTGGTGGTCGACGTTGTCGACGACCCGCAACCGTCCGCCGACTGGCGCGGGGCGGTCCGGATGACGGCCCGGGTGCGGGTCACCAACACCGGGGACCGGGCGGGCAAGGAGGTGGTCCAGCTCTACGTCGGAGCACCCGACACCCCGGCGCCGCGCACGGTCCGCGAGCTGCGTGGCTTCACCAAGGTGGCGCTGGATCCCGGCGAGTCGACGACGGCCATCTTCACCTTGACCGAACGGGATCTGTCGCAGTGGTCGACCCGGGCGCACGACTGGGTGCTCCAGCCCGGTCGCTTCGTGGTGGCGGTGGGTGCGTCGTCCCGGGACCTCCGCGCCACGGCGGAGGTGACGATCAGTGGTCCGCACCCGGCCCTCCCCCTCGCCCGGAACAGCACGCTGGCCGAGTGGCTCGACCATCCGGTGGGCCGGGGGCTGATCGAGGATGCGCTTCGCACCGCCCCGGGAGGCGACATGACGCCGCTCCTGGCCGACCCCGACACCCTCCGGATGCTGGGCTCGTTCCCGCTGACGCGACTCGTCGTGATGCTCGGGGACGCGATGGGCGACGGTCTGGTCGGTCGTCTCCTCGACGCCGTGGCCGCGGCCTCCGGGTAGGCGGCCGGGGACCGGTCCGCCCACCGGCGCGCCGCTACGGGCAGCCCAGGTCGTGCTCGGCCGCGCAGGACGGGCACAGACGGACGGGGCCGCCGGGTGCGGCGTGCCATGTCGCCACGGGGGCGTCGCACGCCACACAGGGGCCGCCGGACCCGGTGGAGGGGGCGGGGCCGGAGTCGACCGGAGGTCGGGCCGGGCTCGGTCGGGGGTCGTGTGGCACGCCGGAGAGGGTAGCCACCGGGTGGCCGGGCCCGGGAACCGGGACGGCCCGTCGAAGGGCGCATTCGTGTGACGACCCCCACAGTTCGTATGCTTGCCGCTCGCATGCCCCTCTCCGCGCCGACCGACCCCGCGCCGTCCCGGGAGGTCGGTCCGGTCGTCCGACTCGAGGGAGTCGCCGTCGTGCGTGACGGCGTGCCCCTGCTCGACGACATCTCCTGGACGGTCGGGCCGGGGGAGCGGTGGGCGCTGCTCGGACCGAACGGCTCCGGCAAGACCACGCTGCTCCGGGTGGTGGGGGCCGGGCTCTGGCCCACCCGGGGGACCGTCCAGATCCTGGGGGAGACGCTGGGCCGGGTCGACATGCGCGAGCTTCGCAAACGGATCACCGTGGTCAGTGCGTCGGTCGGGCGGACGCTGCGCCCGGCGCAGCCGGCCCTCGACGTCGTCCTGACCGGCCGCCACGCGGCGCTCGAGACGTGGTGGCACGAGTACACCG
>CAZULR010000186.1:0-5497 GCA_964621235.1 uncultured Acidimicrobiaceae bacterium | reverse complement strand
CGACGCCCTCTTCCATCCTCACGAATCCCATGAATCGGGGCATGTCGATCACTCCCTTGGTTTGTGGTTGGTGGACTTCTCGCCGATATGTCGAACGGGAATGGCATCTTTCGACATCGATCGCCGAATTTCTTGGGATTCACAGTACGAGCACGACCGAACGTCTGTCGGATCCCCGACCGTCCGGCAGGAGGAGGGCGTCGTGGAAGCAAGTGCTTGCCCGCGTCCTTGCAGGCTTCGCTCCCACGGCACCAGCCGAAGACTCATCGGGGGGGTGTCCCAATTGCCAGGTGCAGGGCGGCCACCGACGGACCGTGCAAGCTCGCCGACAAGGTGCTGCGAAAGGTCGATGCAACGCCGATCTCTATTAAGCGTTTCGCAACCTCGGGATCAGACGCTTGGCGTCACGCTCCGATTCGAGCAGCGACTTCATTCTCGACACCACAGTGGGGTTGTCAACGGCCCGGTTGTGGCGTTCTTCGGGATCCGCACTCAGGTTGTGGAGTTCCCAGTCGGGCTCTGCCGCCGGTCCCAGGAACGGATTCGGACTCACGCCCTTGGATGCGTACCAGTCGTCCAGACGCTCGTAGTAGTGGTTCAGCTTCCAAAGTTCCGGTGCGCCACTTTCTCCGGTCGGCAGGGATGCGAGCACCGACTCGATGTTGATCGGCGGCGCCACTGGCTCGAATGCGGCCCCGGTGAGGATGTTGACCTCGGTCATGCCTCGGGTGACATCGTCCTCCGTCATGAAGTAGATGAGCGAATGCATCATGGCTGGGTCCACTTGACCACGGACCACAGCACTCAGGTCGCGACCCGGCAGTGGTTGGACCTCGTCATGGTGGATGGCGACGCCCGCTGCGGCTTCGTCTCGGTCGATCCCTGCCAATCCGAGGAGCGTCGGTATCAGGTCGATGTGGCTCGTCGGAGTCTGCACCCCGGCCTGTCCGGGTTCGATACCCGGTCCGGCGATGAGAAGGGGCACTCGGGTGGCCTCATCGAATGCGTTGCACCACTTCTGGATGAGCCCGCCGTGCGCTCCCAGGAGATCACCGTGGTCGGAGGTGAATACGACAATGGTGTCGTCGGCCATACCCGACTGATCGAGTGCTTCGAGGATCCGCCCGATGGCCTTGTCCACCAGTTTGAGCAGGTAGTAGTAGAGCCGTCGGTAGCCGAGGTCGGTCGCGGTCTCGAAGATCATCTGAGGCCACACTGCCTTGAATGCCTCCTGGCACAGGGGCCGTCCGGCAAACGAGTCCGACTGAGACGGCGCTTCGGGGATGTCGGGAACCGTGTCGTCGGGAGGCCCGAACTTCAGCATTTGCTCCCATCCGAAGCCGGAGAACGCGATGTCGTGAGGATTGACGAACGAGGCGACGGTGAGCCAAGGGCCGTCGCCCTGGGAGGCCGCTAGTTCACCGAACAGTTCGACGACCTGCTCCGCGAAAACTCCATCACGTACCGTCCCACAATCGGACTTTTCGGCCCCGTGGGGTTCACGGCCGATCCAGCCGGAGAACCCATAAGGGTCGAGTCGATCTGCCTTGCGGTACGCCTCGACGACTTCGGGGATCGGATTGCCGTCGTCGTCGGATGCCTTGAGCCCCTCGTGCGATCCCGGCATGGTGAGATCGGCGAAGGAGACGTGCCACTTGCCCCGGTAGTGCGTCTGGTAGCCACCCGCCCGAAACCAGTCCCCGAGAGTCGGGACCGTGTTCGGGTCGAGCCACTGCATGCCGGGGTCGGTGTTCTGCTTGGCGACACCGTCCGTGGACGTCACGCCGTGCAACGAGGGGTACTGGCCGGTGAACAGGGTGGCTCGGCTAGGAACACATGCTGTGGAGCCGGCGTAGTGCCGGTGGAACTCCAGGCCCCGAGAGCGGATCGATTCTCGGGCGGTGAGTTGCGATGCTCGAAATGCTCGGACCGAATCGGACTCGTATGGCGGAGCGTACCGCTCTTCGTCCGTCATAATCAGCAGTACGTTGGGCTTGGCCATGCGGCAAACCGTAGATGGTCTTGCGCCAATCTGCCTGTCGTCCGCCGACCCCGGTGCCTGCCCCACAACAATGACACTGGTCGCCAGGGTCCACCGCTTCGCAGCTGGTCCTCAATAGCTTCGGGAGCACTGGGAGATTCGGCCTGACTCGGAGTCATGAGGCGCCCTCGGGTGTCGTCGTCCGAGCTCTTCCGGCCAGCACATTGACAACGGCACGTCCCGTCCCAGAGGAGGGTGATTGGTCCGGCTTGCGACAACAAGCCGAACCGCCCGTCGCTCCGATCGGGGACGGCCGTGCCATCCCCATCCACGTTAAGGAAAGTAGGGACAGCGATGACCATCGTAGAAGCTCCGCCTGGGATCACGGGTGGTGTCGACACCCATCTCGACACGCACGTTGCTGCGGCACTCGATCCACTCGGACGGCTGGTGGGCACCGAGTCGTTCGATGCGGATGCCGCTGGCTACAAGGCATTGCTCGACTGGCTCGAGGGCTTCGGCCAGGTGACCAAGATCGGTTCCTATGGCACCGGTTCCTATGGCACCGGTTCCTATGGCACCGGGCTCGCCCGGTTCCTCCGACGCAAAGGCGTGGAGGTGGTAGAAGTCGACCGCCAGAACCGGCAGGCCCGTCGCAGCCAAGGCAAGTCCGACACCCTCGATGCGGTGGAGGCAGCACGGGCGGCCATCAGTGGCCGGGCGACCGGCAAGGCAAAGACGAAGGACGGAACGGTCGAAGCCATCCGGGTGCTGGTGGTGGCCAAGCGATCAGCCCGACAGGCCCGAGTGAAGGCCATCGTCCAGATGCGCCACCTCGGCTTTACCTCCCCTGACCAGCTCCATTCCCGACTGAAGGGCCTGAGCGTGACCGCGCTCGTCGCCGAGAGCGCTCGGTTCCATCCCACCCGATCGCTTGATCCGGTGACGGCGGCGACCAAGGCATCGCTCTCGTCCCTGGCCCATCGCGTGAAGTCCCTGGAGGCCGAGATTGCCGAGCTCGACGAGAAGCTCGAACCTCTCCTGTTCGCCACGGCACCCGACCTGCTGGCCCTGTTCGGCGTCGGTCCCGACACCGCGGCAGCACTGCTTATGGCGGCCGGCGACAATCCCGAACGGATGCGCTCTGAGGCTGCCTGGGCCCACCTGTGCGGGGTCTCGCCGATCCCCGCCGGATCCGGCAAGACCTCCGGACACCTCCGCCATCACCAGGGTGGTGACCGCCAGGCCAACAGCGCGCTCTGGCGCATCGTCATGGTCCGGATCGCCCACGATCCCGAGACCACCCACTACTTCGAGCGACGGGTGAAGGAGGGACGCTCCAAGCGAGATGTCCTCCGGATCCTGAAGCGCTACGTCGCCCGCGAGGTCTATCGAAACCTGCCTCGCGGCTGAATCCCCGAGACGCGGGTCTGGCTCACCCCATAACTGTCGTCCCTCGGGACTGACTTTCCAGCGAACCGCCGACCCCCGTCTCGGGCCCACGATTTCCAAGACGCGTGACTTCGTAAGAGCATGCCCTCGTCGTTCGAGTGGCTCGTCATTGTTCTGTCCGCTGTCTTGACTCCGAAGCCCCGGGAAGGGCCTTGACATTGGTAGGAGATTCGCTGGTAGGACAGGGGCGGCGGCATCAATGGCGGGTAAGATGGTGCCACAGTGAAGCTCGGGGATCTGCCATGCATGCCAAAGTCCTGAAGTTCGGTTCATTAATGGGCAATATTGCGATTTCCGGCATTATGGCCGGAGTGATCTACGTCGTCATCGCTTTCGCCACAGGAGCGCCAGCACTCGCCTCGATTGCTGGTGGCATCTTGGTAGCCGCGGTTGCCGTCGTCATCGGATTGATAATTCGTGCAGCCTACGGACGCAAGGCCATGGGATCTCACACGTAAGTCGCCATTGCCTGGCAGTTGCGGCTCCCAAGTTGTATGCGGCAGTGCCCCCGATCGCTCCGAGACGCGAGACGCCTCGAGGTCAGTCTCCCGGTTGCGCCCATCGAGGGTCGCGGCCCGTCCAGGCGACGAAGCTCTCACTTTCGCTGGATTTGGCCGGTGGAGCCAGTGGCTCTCCGAACACCCGTGGGCTGCGCATCCGGTCCTCAGGGATTGGTTCAAAGATGACGCTGGCAAAGTCGATTGCCTCTGGAGGAATCTCGACATCCCGACCGGCGCTACGAGCCAAGTCCCAGGCGTGGATGAAGAGGTCCAACGCCGGGAAGCTCAAGCCGTCGGCGACAGATCGTCGGCCGCCTGGCGAATCCACCATCAGCGTCAGGTCAGTGCTAGCAACGGCCCTACGAGCGGGAGCTACGAGCGCACTCCACCAGGAGTGCGGATCGCCCTCGACAGCGTCACCTGGCGAATCGGTGGGCGACCACTCGGGCTGTCCTCCGGATAGTAGGTCGGTGCCGAACCGAACGGCTGTGCCGACATGCCCCAGAACATCCAAGGCCGTCCACTCCGAGCATGGCGAGGGTCTGCTCCAGTCGAGGTCGTGAAGTAAACCTACGGATGCCGAGAAGAAATCCAACCCCTCGACAAAGACGGTATCCGGCGTCCATGGCATTTGCCTACTGTTTCACCAGGGGTAAGCACGAGCAATCGGAAGCCATCGCACGGTTTGGGGTGCCTCCGATCGCTCGGCGGCGGTATCGACGACGAGGTGCTTGCCGATGGCAAACTGCCACGCTCCGCCACCACGGAGGCAGGACCCTGGTCATCCGCCAGTGTGGTGCAGTGGCGTCCCGAACCTGGTCCTGCGAGCCACAGGCACTTCCAGGACGACACCGTCTCCGATCCGTGCGGACTGAAGTGGCAATCTGAGAGGACCACAAACTCTTGGAATCACTGCGACGTGGTGGCCATGATCGTTGGGCCCGTGACCTGGTGACCTCCAGCTCGAGGTCGCCGACCACGTCGAGGGCGGCTCCGGCGAGTTCTCTCGCCCTTCGTCGAACGCCGCGCGTGAGCAGTTGTTCGGCCCAGTCGACGCGGGTCCGCGCCAGCCACGGAGGCGCGCCGGCCCGCACACGGTCTCGCTCTTCCACCGCAAACCAGTGGTCGGCGGCCTCGTCGTCACCCAGTGCAGCCGAGATGATCGCCAGGTAGCGGGCCGTCGATCCGGCATACCAGGCACGTGTCACCTGGAACACATCATGTTGAGGCGAAAGCTGGTCGATCAGGGCACGGCACGCGTCCTGGCCCCCGTCGATCGCTGCAGCTTCTGCCCAGGCGACACGGGAAACGGGCAGACCTGCGTCGTCGGGGATGTCGGCGAACCCACGTGCCGAGTTGGCCTGGGTCAAGGCCCGCGCCGCGCTCGGGCCTCAATGGCCAACGACCAGCAGGTCATCTGTTCGAGTCCGGAAACGCCCGCCGGGTCCGGCCGCTCGGGCCCCCGGACGATCAGGCGTCCCGGGAGTAGCCGAGACGCCACCACCGGAGTCAGTCGGCGCCGGCTGACCCGCCGAACCCGTCCCAGGCGGACGCTTCCATCGCA
>CAZULR010000185.1:0-5532 GCA_964621235.1 uncultured Acidimicrobiaceae bacterium | reverse complement strand
CGTCGATCCAGCCGTGCTCGACCATCTCGTGGGCCTCCTCCAGCACCTCGGACACATCGGGAAGGTCCCAGTGGGAGATGTCGGAGCCCAGCATGACCTGGAGCTCGGCGCCGAACGGGTTGACGGCGGTGTTGAAGGCGAGCGAGGTCATCGGATCGTCGGCCTCGCACCCGAACCAGAAGCGGTCGGCGAAGCGCGCCCGGATGTCCTCGGGGCGACCAATGGCGCACGCCGCCCATTCGTCGAGCATGTCCTCGGGTTCGACGGGTCGGCGGGTGACCGCCGACGGCAGCCTCGGCGCGTCCGGAGCGTACTTGGCGAGCAGCTCGACGATGAGGCCGCGGTCGACGAGTGCCGGGTCGAGATGGGCCCGCAGGGCGTCCAGGTTGCGCTTCTCCCAATGGCCGACGATGTCGCTGAACAGGGCGGCGGCCCAGGCCACCCCACCCTCCAGGAAGGCGAAGTTCATGGTCGGGAACCGGTGGGTGACGCCGCCCAGGAACAGGGACTTGGCCAGGGCCTGCTGTCCCTCGGCCAGCATCGACAGGTGGTTGGCCACGTAGCTCGTCGGCGAGCGGTAGGGCGTCATGCCGATGAATCCCGAGTGGAAGGCGATCGACACGCCGAGGTCGCGGGCCGCGGCCCACACCGGGTCGTAGTCGTAGGCCGAGTCGAGGCCGAACTGGTCGAGCCAGAACGCGTAGCGCGCCACCTCGGGGTCCCGGTCGGCCAGCGCCTCGAACGGGCGCTGCACGTAGCCGGCGCACAGCACGGCCTTGAACCCGAGGTGGGTCACGGCGTACTCCAGCTCGGCCACCGCCTCCTCGGGCGTGTGCATCGGGATGGCGGCGACGGGCGTGAGACGGTCGGCGAGCGGGGCGAACGTCTCGGCGTTGCACCGGTTGAGGGCCCGACACGCCCCCCGACGGAAGGCGTCGTCGGCCGCGTGCAGGAAGACCAGCCCGAGGCTCGGGTAGACGACCCCGAAGTCGATGCCGATCTCGTCGAGCCGCTCGTAGAGGAGCGCCGGCAACAGGGCGGTGGCCAGGTCGATCGTCTGCCGGGCCGGCGCACTCCACCAAGGCCCCCGTGGCGTCCGGGTCCGACGTCGCTCCTCTGGCGTCTGGTCGTGCCACGGGACGTCGGTGCCGCCGTAGGGGGGCACGAGTCGGCGCAACGACGGTTCCTCGAGCGAGATGCCCTCCTGTTCGAGGTAGGGGGCGAGCGTCGGCAGGTGCTC
The DNA here is from genome assembly GCA_964621235.1 of uncultured Acidimicrobiaceae bacterium. Classification (GTDB taxonomy): domain Bacteria; phylum Actinomycetota; class Acidimicrobiia; order Acidimicrobiales; family RAAP-2; genus Bog-756. The sequence goes on along the minus strand of CAZULR010000185.1, from coordinate 4,292 downwards.
GGCCATGTGGCCGTCGCTGTCGATGACGGGATGGTCGAGGGAGCGGTGGATCTCCGCGGAGGTCGCCATGGCGACAATCTAGGCACAGGTGACGGCGGAAGTCCCCGGCGTGCGGCCCGGCTCGGCAAGGATGTGGGGATGACCCACGACCTCGTGATCCGCAACGGCACCGTCGTCGACGGCTCGGGCCTCGGATCGTACCGGGCCGACGTGGGGATCACGGGTGACCGGATCGCCGAGGTCGGGCGGATCGTCGGGAGGGGCCACCGCGAGCTCGACGCCGACGGCCACGTCGTCACGCCGGGGTTCGTCGACGGCCACACCCACATGGACGCCCAGGTCTTCTGGGATGCGACCGGGTCAAACTCGTGCTGGCACGGGGTCACCTCGGTGGTGATGGGAAACTGCGGCTTCACCCTTGCACCTGTGCGCTCCGCGGAGCGTGCACTGGTGGTGCGCAACCTCGAGCGGGCGGAGGACATCGACCCCGCCGCCCTCGCGGCGGGCATCGACTGGAGCTTCGAGACGTTCCCCGAGTACCTCGACGCCGTCGACCGACTGGCCAAGGGGATCCACTTCGCGGCCAACATCGGGCACTCGGCCTTGCGCACCTGGGCCATGGGCGAGCGGGCCTTCGAGGAGGAGGCCGACGCCGACGACCTCGCCGCGATGGCGGGGCAGCTGGCCGACGCGCTCCGGGCCGGCGCCATCGGCTTCTCGACGTCGCGCACCCAGCACCACGAGACCTCCGACGGCCGCCCTGTGGCCTCCAGGATGGCCTCGTGGGACGAGGTGGCTGCGCTCGTCGGGGTCATGGGCGAGCTCGGCACGGGCATCTTCGAGGGTGCCGACGCCGGCATGTCGGCACCCGATCCCGACGTCCGCCGCCGGGCCCTCGACCGCATGGCCGAGCTGTCGGCTGCCACCGGTGTGCCCATGACCTTCGGCCTGGTGGCCACCCGGGGCGCGGGGTACCTCATCGACTTCCTCGACGAGTCGGCGGCACGGGGCGCCCGGATGATCGCCCAGACCCACTGCCGCGGGATCTCCGTGCTGCTCTCACTCCGGACCCGGCTCCCCTTCGACCTCCTCCCGGCCTGGGCCGACCTGCGGGCCCGGCCCGTCGGAGAGCAGCTGGCCGTGCTGGGCGACCCCGGACGACGCACTCCCTACGTGGACGCCGCCGTCCACGCCGACTACGCCGCCTACACCGGAGTGGGGGCCCAGGCCCGGCCACCGGATTTCGAGGGGATCCGCCTGTACCTCCACGGGCTGCCGCCCAATCCGACCGTGGCCGACGTCGCCCGTGAGCGGGGCGTGCACCCAGCCGAGGCCATGATCGACCTGTGCGTAGCCTCGGGAGGCGAGCAGCTGTTCATCCAGCCCTCGCTCTATCCCCAGGACGAGGCGGTCCTGCTCCGTGCCCTGCGCCACCCTCGGGCCGTCATGACGTTCAGCGACTCGGGGGCGCACCTCAGCCAGATCGCCGACTCGTCGATCCATACCCACCTGCTCGGCCACTGGGTCCGCGACCGCGGGGAGTTCACCCTCGAGGAGGCCGTGCGCATGGTGACCCTGGCCCCGGCGCTGGCCTGGGGACTCGACGGCAAGGGCCTCCTGCGTCCCGGCATGGACGCCGACGTGGTGGTCTTCGACCCGGACACTGTCGGGCCGGCCGTGCCCACCCTGGTCGATGACCTTCCGGCGGGTGGACGGCGCCTCGAGCAGCGCTCGGTCGGCTTCCTGGCCACGGTCGTGGCGGGCGAGGTCACCATCGAGCGCGGGGAGCAGACGGGCGCCACCTCCGGACGGCTGCTCCGTCGCCGGCCGGCCTGACCGGGCCCACCGGTCCTAGCGCATCCAGAGGGTGCGGGCGGTGCGGCGAAGGATGACCCACCTCCCCCCGTGTTTGACCACGTCGTCGAGGTAGCGGATTCCGAGCGTGAGATCGCCGGAGTCCGACGAGGCGTCACTCAGCTGGTGGACCACCGCGTAGGCGTCGACCACCGCCTCGTCGGGCCCGGGCCCGAGGGTGATCAGTGGGTCGGTGATCAGGTGCATGCTCGTCGGGAACGTCCGAGGCCCGCGCATCCCGGTCAGCCACTCGTCGATCGTCTGGGTGCCGCGCGTGCCGGTCACCTCGGCCCCGGGGTGGAACAGCGCCGCGAGGGCCTCGATGTCGCGGTCGTCCGCCGCCCGGGCGTAGCGCTGCAGGAGCGCCCGCAGCTCCTCGTGGTCGCCCACCGGCGGCACGTCGGTCACAGGACGGCCACCGGGTTGACCGGGCAGCCCGTGCCCTTCGGGATCCGCAGCGGCGCCATGGTGAAGAGGAACGACCATCGGCCGAGCTCGGCGCACCGGGCGGCGAGCGGTGCGACCCGGACGTTGTCGATGAGGTGGAGGCCCATCGACACGATGCCGATCTGGTGCACCGGGAACGGCCACTCGGGCGTGCCGACGAACGGCATCGGGTCCGAGATGCCGTCGCTCCCCAGAACCGCCACCTCGCGCTCGGCCAACCACGGCAGGCACTCGGCGTGCAGGCCGGAGAAGCCGTCGAAGCCGCGCGTGGCTCGCCGTCGGGCCTCGCGACCCCAGGCGACCACGAGGATGTCCCCGGAGCCGACCCGGACGCCCTGGGACTCCTCGGTCCGTTCGAGGTCGGCGACCGTCACCACCTGGCCGGTGTCGAAGTAGTCGGCCCCGAGCGCCCGGGGGACGTCCAGCAGGACGCCGCGTCCAACCACCCCGTCGGCCAGGGTCAGCACGGTGTTCGACCGGGCCCCGTCGCTACGCACCTCGGAGGCGGGGCGGCCGCCGTACATGAGGCCACGCACGAACATGTGCGACAGGGCGTCGACGTGGGTGGTCCAGAGGCCGTGGACGTCCAGCGCGAGATGGTCCCGGGCGGCCTCATACCCGGCGATGCCGTTCGAGTCGCGTGCGTCCCCCGACGCCAGCATGTGGTGCTGCACCGGGTGCGGGTGCTCCGGGAGCGGTTCCGTGGCGAGGTCGTGGGCCAGGCTGATCGCCTCACCGGTCCGCACCGACCTTGCGGCGGCGGCCCGGCGCTCGTCGGTCAGGAAGTGGAGGGTCCCACGCTCGTCCCCGTCCCCCCACCGCCCCCAGTTCGACAGCGTGTCGAACAGCGCGTCGAGCTCGTCGGTGGTCGGGACCGGGTACTCGGAGGCCATGGTGCCATCCTGTCAGCGGAGCCGGCGGGTGTCACCGACCGGCCGAACCGGAGCGCTCCGGTGGCCATCCGGGAAGCAGGCCGAGGTCGCGGCAGACGTCCTGGGCCTCGATCCAGGCACCGTTGCGCCCGTGCGCCTCCGGACTGGTGACGAGCCACGCGGCCACGGCGCCGACGACATCGGGTGGCGCGCCACGCGAGGCGTCGAACCCGAACCCCGCCATGTCCTGCGCGATCCGCTCGGTGGCCACGAAGCCGGGACTGAGATTGAAGGCCACGATGCCCCGGGACCCGAGCTCGACGGCGAGGATGCCGGCGATGCGGTGGAGCGCACCCTTCGACATGCCGTAGCCGAGGCCCCACCCGCCCGCCCCGGCCGGTGCGGGCGGGTCCATGGTCCCCGAGCTCGACGCCAGGTTGACCACGACGCCGCTGCCGCGCTCGACCATGCCCGGCAGCACCAGCTTGGTCAGGATCACCGGGGCCATGACGTTGGCCTCCAGGTGACGGTCGAGCAGCTCCTCCGGGGTGTCGAGGACCTGGTCCATGTGCCCGGGACCGACGTAGCGGCCGTTGTTGACCAGGACGTCGACCCGCCCCCACCGCTCGAGGACCGTGGTCGCGGCGGCGCCGAGCGACGTCCGGTCGAGCAGGTCGAGGTAGACGGGGAGAGCCCGCCGGCCCTCGGCGGCCACCAGGGCCGCCGTCGAGTCGAGCGAGCCCGGCAGGGGCGACGTGTCCGAGGCGGCCACCGTGGACGAGTGCTCGCGGGGCTCACCCTCCCGGAGCGTGCGCGCCCCGAGGGCGACGTCGAAGCCCGCCCGGGCGAGGTGGACGGCGATCGCCCGGCCGATCCCCCGGCTGGCCCCCGTCACGAAGGCGACGCCCCGAGGGGGTTCGTCGGTACGGCCTGCGCCCGTGGACGTGCTGGGCTCGGTGGTCATGGTCCTCCCCGGTCCGTCGCCCACGCCGGTCGGCGGGCGCTCGATCGGCACCATTGTCGCAGTAGCGTGCCCACAGGATCAGGAGACCCAGAGGAGCAGTCCGTGCCCACCACTCCCGCCAACGGCATCGACATCACCTACGCCACCCACGGCGA
>CAZULR010000184.1:0-5568 GCA_964621235.1 uncultured Acidimicrobiaceae bacterium | reverse complement strand
CGTCCCCGAGGTGGCGGCAAAGCTGGCCAAGACCGGCGTCGACGTGGTCGTGCAGTCCGGCGCCGCCGCCGCCGCCCGATTCGGCGACGAGGAGTTCGTCGAGGCCGGGGCGACCGTCGTCCCGGATGCGGCCGCCGCGCTGAGGGAGGCCGACTTCGTGGCGCACGTCCAGCCGCTCACGCTGGACGAGGTCGCCCTGCTGCCCGAGGGCGTCTCCGTCATGAGCTTCCTCCAGCCGTTGGCCTCCACGGACGTCGTGCAGGCCCTGGCCGCCAAGGGCGCCACGGTCTACAGCCTCGACCTGCTTCCGCGTATCAGCCGGGCCCAGTCGATGGACGCCCTTTCGTCGCAGGCCACCGTGGCCGGTTACCGGGCCGGCCTCTCGGCCGCCGAGCACCTCGCCAAGTTCTTCCCGATGTTCATGACCGCGGCCGGTACCGTCCCGCCGGCCAAGGTGCTCGTGATGGGCGCCGGCGTGGCGGGCCTGCAGGCCATCGCCACAGCGAGGCGCCTCGGCGCCGTCGTGCGCGCCTACGACGTCCGCGCCGCCGCCAAGGAGGAGGTGCAGAGCCTCGGCGCCAAGTTCGTGGAGCTCGACCTCGAGACCCAGGACGGTGCCGGTGGCTACGCCAAGGAGCAGTCGGCCGAGTACCTGGCGAAGCAGCAGGAGCTGCTCGCCGCCGAGGTGGCCGCCTCCGACGTCGTCATCACCACCGCGCAGATCCCGGGTCGCAAGGCACCTGTCCTGGTGACCGAGGCGATGGTCCACGGCATGTCCGAGGGCGCCGTCATCGTCGACATGGCCGCCGACTCCGGCGGCAACTGTGAGCTGTCGAAGCCGGGGGAGGACGTGCGCGTCGGGGGCGTCACGGTGGTCGGTCTCACCAACCCGCCGGCGTCCATGCCGACGCACGCCAGCTTCCTCTACGCCCGCAACATCGCCAACTTCCTCGGCCTGGTCGTCGTCGACGGCGAGTTGGCCCCCGATTTCGACGACGAGATCGTCGTGGGGACGTGTGTGGTCCGCGCCGGCACAGTCGTCCATGCGCCGACCGCCGAGGCCCTGGGGATCAGCGTGCCTGCGCCCGAGCCGGCACCAGCACCGACCGGAGCGCCCGACGCCGGCGCCGACAACGAGGAGGGTACGTCGTGAACGGATTCCTGAGCGGGGACATCTTCATCCTTCCCGGGACCGGGATCCTGGAGTTCCTGACGATCTTCATCCTGGCGGTCTTCGTCGGCAACGAAGTGGTCTCCCGGGTCCCGAGCATCCTCCACACGCCGCTGATGTCGGGCAGCAATGCCATCCACGGGATCGTGCTGGTCGGCGCCATGATCGTGATGGGCACGGCGACCGGCGGCGCACAGATGGTCCTCGGCTTCTTCGCCGTGCTGCTCGCCACCCTCAACATCGTCGGCGGGTTCACGGTGACCGACCGCATGCTCGAGATGTTCAAGGCCAAGCCGGGTGACAAGGCGGCCTCGGCCAAGTCCCCGGGTGCCGACGCCGACAAGGAGGGCGGCAAGTGACACTCGCCGCCGTCGTCGTGAACCTTCCCCACCGGACACCCGTGTGGGTCGATATCGTCTACCTGGCCGCCGCCGTGGCGTTCATCGTGGCACTCAAGGGGCTCAGCTCACCCAAGCAGGCCCGCAACGGGAACCTCCTCGCCGCGGCCGCGGCCATCGTGGCCGTCGCCGTCACGTTCTTCAATCCCGTGGCCCAGTTCTCGAGCCACACCACCAACCTGGTGCTGGCCCTCGTGGCCATGGTGCTCGGTGCGGTTATCGCCGTGCCGGTGGCGCGGCTGGTGAAGATGACCGCCATGCCGCAGCTCGTCGCCATCTTCAACGGCGTGGGTGGCGGTGCGGCGGCGCTCATCTCGATCGTCGTGTTCCTGGGCGATGCCAACCTGCACTCGCTCGGACTGCCGAAGCCACCGGTGTACGCCGTGACCGAGGGCATGCTCGGCCTGTTGATCGGCTGTGTGTCGTTCAGCGGCAGTGCCATCGCCTTCATCAAGCTCCAGGAGCTCATCACCGGCCGTCCCATCACCTATCCCGGACAGCAGGTCATCAACGGCCTCGTCGGCGTCAGCATCGTCGGGCTGGCCGTGGCGACGATCGTGACCGACAGCGTCTGGCTGATGGTGGCGACCGCCGTGCTGTCCCTCGTCCTCGGCATCATCTTCGTGCTGCCCATCGGCGGTGCCGACGTGCCGGTACTCATCTCGCTGCTGAACTCGTTCACCGGCCTGGCCGTTGCCGCCTCCGGCTTCACCCTCAACAACAATCTGCTGATCATCGCCGGCACCCTGGTCGGCGCCTCCGGCATCCTCCTCACCCGGATGATGTCCAAGGCGATGGGACGCTCGTTGACCAATGTGCTCTTCAGCGCGTTCGGATCGGTGGTGACGGCTGGCGCCGGCGCCGACGGGACAGGGGAGACCCGGCAGGTCAAGTCGGGAACGCCCGAGGACATCGGCGTGCTCCTCGCCTACGCCCGCAAGGTGGTCATCATCCCGGGGTACGGACTGGCCGTGGCCCAGGCCCAGCACACCGCCCGCGAACTGGCCGACCTGCTCATGAAGCGGGGCGTCGAGGTCTTCTACGCCATCCACCCCGTGGCCGGCCGCATGCCCGGTCACATGAACGTCCTCCTGGCCGAGGCCAACGTGCCCTACGACGAGCTCAAGGAGATGGACGAGGCCAACCCCGAGATGGGCACGGCCGACGTCGCGCTCGTCGTCGGAGCCAATGACACGGTCAACCCGGCGGCCAAGAACACCCCGGGCAGCCCGATCTACGGCATGCCGATCATCAACGCCGACGAGGCCGGCACGGTCATCTTCCTCAAGCGGTCGATGCGTCCGGGGTTCGCCGGCATCGACAACGACCTGCTCTTCGACGAGAAGACGACCCTGCTCTTCGGCGACGCCAAGGACACCCTCGCCAAGTTGGTGAAAGCAGTCGAAGAGGCCTGATCCCAACAGCGCTCCGTCGAGGTCGTGATCGAGCGTCGTCGTCGCCGGTGGACACGACGTAGGCCACCGTCATCAGGTCATCGCGTTGGCCACTCTTTGTGGGTGATCGACCACGAGAGCGCTCTGATCTGCAAGTTTTCCGAATTTCTCATTGCAAAGTCGCTGGTCATCACCTACCGTCAGGCCGTCCGCACGAGCGGACCGCATCCGTCTCCGGGGTCGGTATGGCGATCGGATGCGTGTGAATGACGAAACTCTTGGGGGTTGGGTCGATGGGACAGTCCGATACACGCATGTCCGGGATGGGCAAGATCTCACGGATCATTCTGGTGGCGCTGTTGAGCCTCGTCGGGCTCTCCGTCGTCGGCGTCGGCACCGCCGGTGCGGCGCCGACGGTGCCGAGTGCGCCGTCCGGGGTCTCGGCTACGCCCGGCAACGGCTCGGCCACGGTGACGTGGTCGGTGCCCGCCTCCAACGGCGGCAGTGCCATCCTCAACTACACGGTCACCTCGACTCCCGGGTCGATCACCTGCACGACGCCCCTCGCCAATCCCAAGACGTGCACGGTGACGGGCCTCACCAACGGCACCGCCTACACCTTCACGGTGGCGGCGACGAATGCCGTGGGAACTGGTCCGGACTCGACCCCCTCAGCGGCGGTCACCCCGGCGGCGACCGCACCGGGTGCCCCCACCGGCGTGACGGCCACGGCCGGGCCCGCCTCGGCCACGGTGTCCTGGACGCCGGGTCCGAGCAACGGATCACCGATCCTCAACTACATCGTGAGTTCGACGCCGGCCAGCGCCGGGTGCGCAGCGGCCGCGCCGGCCACCACCTGCACCGTGGTCGGCCTCACCGCCGGGAAGTCCTACGTCTTCTTCGTGACGGCGCACAACGTGGTGGGAACCGGACCCTTCTCGGCGTCGAGCAACTCGGTCACGCCGACTCCGGGCGGTGTGGCGATCAAGGGGTACTGGATGGCCACGTCTCACGGCGTCCTGCTGACCAATGGGGCCGCGGTGAACTACGGCTCGCCGGCCGCACTCACCCTCGCCGCTCCGATTGTCGGATTCGCCCCCACGCCGGATCGGCGCGGGTACTGGTTCGTCGCCGCTGACGGTGGCATCTTCAACTACGGCGACGCCAGGTTCTTCGGCTCGACCGGCGGCCAGCACCTGAACGCCCCGATCGTGGCGATCGCCCCCACGCTGGACGGCAACGGCTACTGGCTGGTGGCCGCCGACGGCGGGGTCTTCTCCTTCGGTGACGCGACGTTCGAGGGGTCCATGGGTGGTCAGCACCTCAACGCCCCGATCGTCGGCGCTGCCGGCAACGGGACGAACGGCTACCTGCTGGTCGCGTCCGACGGTGGCATCTTCGCCTTCGGCTCCGCCATCTTCCGCGGTTCGGCCGGTGGGGAGCATCTCGTCGCCCCGATCGTCGGCATGTCCGCCCTGGCCAACGGTTCCGGCTACTACCTGGCCGCGGCCGACGGCGGGGTGTTCGCCTACGACGCCCCATTCATGGGCTCGGCGTCCGGCGTGACCAACCAGCCGATCGCCGGCATCGCCGGCGGTGCGGCCGGAGGCTATGTCCTGGCGGGCAACTCCGGTGCGATCTTCGCGTACCCGAGCAGCAACTTCTTCGGTGCCCAGTCCGTCCCGGCATCTTCGGGCCCGGTGGTGGCCGTCGCTTCCTAGTCGGCACGGCCGGCGCAGGCCGGTCAGCCGGAGGTCAGTGAACTCGCCCCGTCCACTCCGGTGGGCGGGGCGAGTTTCGCGAAGACCATCAGGCCCTGGCTGGTCGGACGCGTCGACAGGACGGTGATCTCGACCGGGCCCTCGTCGATCAGGTGGGTGGCGTCGTTCACGACCACCATGTCCCCGTCGGGCAGGTAGCCCACCGCCTGGCGCGGCTGGCGCCCCTCCTTCACGAGGGACACCATCATCCGCTCACCCGGCACGTGGTCCGGCGCCAGTTCGGTGGTGACGGCGTGGAGGTTGACGACGGTCAGGTCCCATTCGCGTGCCGCCTCCATCACCGTGGTCGAGCACGTGCCGATCCGCAGGCCCGTCCTCCGGGCGAGGGTGAGCAGCTTTGTCGTGGGATCGTCGACCTCCGGCACCTCGTCCTTGGCGAGGTCGAGCGAGACGCCGAGACTCAGCATCGCCTCCAACCCCTCGAGCCCGCGCCGGGCCCGTCGGGCGGTGGTCGGGTCGGGGGACTCGGCCATCACCTGGACGTGGTCCACCACGAACTGGGGGACCACCAGGCCTCCGGGAAGGAGGCCGTTGCGCCCGAGGATGAGGAGGAAGCGGTCCATGACGGCAGAGGCATCGACGAGCAGGGCCTGACCGGGCAGCGGACGGGACGGCGGATTGAGGATGCGGGAGAGGCCGGCCGCGGCGACGATCTGGCGCCCCTTGATCATCCCCAGGCGCCAGCCGAATGCGGCGAACACCCATACGATCCCGGCCGTGATGACGAACGCGTAGGCCGACCGGACGATCGCCACGATCGCCATGCCCAGGATGAGCCCGAGGATCATGCCGGACGTGGAGATGATGGCGGCGGCGAAGATCTC
>CAZULR010000183.1:0-5571 GCA_964621235.1 uncultured Acidimicrobiaceae bacterium | reverse complement strand
CGGGCAACGTCATCGAGCTGAAGACCTACGCGGACCCGGCGGCGGCGTTCGCCCCCTGAACTCCACCCCGCGGTGTCCGTCGGCCCGACGTCGGGGACGGATCAGCCGCCCGACACCCGATGCAGTGCCTTGCGGCTCTGCAGGGTCAGGGACGCCATCGGAGTGGCTCGGTGGGGGACGTGGCCGACCCGGGCACTTTCGAGGAGCTCGGTCAGCACCATCACCGAGAAGCAGGTGAAGAAGATCGGTTCGACGAACGCCCCGAACCGGTCCGTGAGGTACGCCACGCCCAGGATCGGGTAGGCGACGACCAGGGTGCGGCCGGTCCACCGGACCGCCCGCGTCACCGGGGACTCCTTCGCCCGGGTGCGCTGCCAGGCCACGTAGACCGCCACCGTGCCGAACGCGAACTCGGCGATGCCGGCGGCCACGTGGACGTAGTGGTGGTGGGGGAGGGCCAGGCGCCACTCGGCCGCCCGGCACGACGCGCTCAGGCCCTCGGGGCAGGCGTAGGAGAACTGACCACCGACGGCGCCGGCCACCGCGAAGGCCAGCAACCACGGCCACTCCGCCCGGCGGCCGGTCCGTCCGGTGGCACCCCGCAGCAGCAGGGCCGCGAGCAGCACGATGCCGGCCGCGAGGTCCAGGTGCTGGAGGAGCGTGGCGTCCGGCCTGCCGGTGGCCTCGAGGTCGCTGAACAGTTCGTCCGGGCTCGTCATCAGATGGCGGTCGAACGCCACAGGGACCCACCAATTGTAGATGGCGATCCCCACCACGCCGACCGCCACGGCGACCGGCCGACGCCAGGGCGCGACCACCGTTCCAGGCTGCACCTCGGAGTGCGTTGGCTCGACTGTCGGCGGAAAAGCGGTCTGGTCTCTCATCGTGCTTCCACTTGCTCTCAACGCCGATCGTCCGTCCGGGATTCCCTGCCCCGGGACCGGCTCAGGAAACCTGGAACGACCGCTTGGCCAGGCCGAACTGGAATCCCTCGACGGTGGTCTCGACGGGTGCATCCGGAGACGTGGCCGCGCCGAGGGTGAGGAAGAGCGGGACGAAGTGCTCGACGGTGGGATGGGCGAACGGCATGCCGGGCGCGAGGTCGCGGTAGGCGATGAGGGTGTCCAGGTCGCCGGCCGCCAGGGCGGCCGCCACCCACCCGTCGAACTCTCGTGACCAGTCGGGGACGCCGTTCCCCATGAACTGGTCGCGAGTCAGGTAGGGGAGACCGTGGGTCATGAAGCCGGAGCCGATGATGAGGACGCCCTCGTCACGGAGGGGACGGAGCTGCCGGCCGAGTTCGAGGAGACGGGCCGGGTCGTGGGTCGGGATGCTGAGCTGGAGCACCGGTACATCGGCGTAGGGGTACATCACCTTCAGGGGCACCCAGGCGCCGTGGTCGAGGCCCCGTGCGGCATCCTGGTGTACAGGCTCCTCGGTGGATAGCAGGTCCGCCACACGGCCAGCCAGGCCGGATGCGTCTGGCGTGGGATAGGTCATGGAGTAGTAGCGCCCGGCGAATCCGCCGAAGTCGTAGACGAGCGGGACGGCGGCACCCGAGGCGGACAGGCGGATCGGCGACGCCTCCCAGTGGGCGCTGACCATGAGGACGGCGGTGGGTGTCGGCAGCGACTGCGACCACCGGAACAGCTCGTCGATCCACACCGGATCGTCGAAGAGCGGTGGGGCCCCGTGGCTGAGGAAGAGCGCGGGCATCGGGCCCGAGTCCGGTGTCCACGACGGATGGTCGAGGGACGAGGGGGCGGTGTCGCGCAGGAAGGCGTCGAACGACGCTCCGGGCTCCTCGGCCAACATCGGTGAGGTCATGAGCGTCCGTCCTTCCTCGGTGTCGGGGCGAACATGTGGTTGCGCCCGCAACTAAAACTCTAGCATATTCAATTGAAATTTCAAACAACGCTAGGATGGAGTGCGTGGCTCGGGTGAGGGAGATCGATGCACGAACGGGACACCCGACGGTGGCGATGACGGGACCCCCCGACGGAAGCGATCCCCGCGTGATCGCCGGGGCCGCCGCCGACACCCGGTGGCTCGACGACGGCGAGCGCGACGCGTGGCTCGGGCTGATGCGGGTGCTCGCCAAGCTCCCTCCGCTCCTCGATGCCCAGCTGGGGCGCAGTGCCGGACTGACCTTCTTCGAGTACACGGTGCTCGCCATGCTGTCCGAGCAGGAGGACCGGGCCTTGCGGATGACCCGGCTCGCCTCGCTCATCAGCGCCTCGCCGTCCCGGCTGTCCCACGCCGCGCGCCACCTCGAGGCGCGCGGCCTCCTGGTCCGTGCCCCGGATCCCGACGACGGCCGCTGCATCCGTGCCGTGCTCACCCGGGAGGGCCTGGACGTGGTGTCGCGCGCCGCGCCGGGCCACGTCGAGGCCGTCCGGGAGCTCGTGATCGACGCGCTGGGCCCCGACCAGCTGCGGGCGCTCCGCGAGGCCAACGACCAGATCCTCGGACGCATCGACCCCGATCAGTCCACGCGTCCGCTGTGGCTCGTGCCCGCGGAGCCGTCCCGGTGAGCACGGAGGTCTCCGACGACACCGACCGGAGCCGGTACGAGGTCGCCGAGGACGGGGAACTGGTCGGGCTGCTCACCTACCGTCTCTCGGGGCGGACCGTCGACCTCCTCCATGCCGAGGTGGACCCGGACCACCGGGGGAGGGGCCTGGCCGCCGTGCTCGTCCGCTTCGCGCTGGAGGACGCGCGTTCCCGTGGCCTGGCGGTGCTTCCCCACTGTCCGTATGTGGCCGGTTTCATCGCCGGCCATCGTGACGAGTACCTCGACCTGGTGCCCGGGGACCGCCGGGCACAGTTCGGTCTCGACGTCTGAGCGCAGTCCGGCGACCTCCGGCCTCACCGGTACGACGGGCGTAGGCTCGCTCCCGTGGCCGACCGGAAGCCCCCGCGACTCGACTCGGGCGAACTCGACACGCTCCTGGCCCTCCTCCGCTACCAGCGCGAGTCCCTGGTGCAGAAGGTCGAGGGGGTGACCCCCGAGCAGGCGGCCTGGAGCCCGGTGCCCTCCGGGACCAACCTGCTGTGGCTCGTCACCCACCTGGCCGACGCCGAGGAGTCGTGGATGGTTCGCCGGTTCGCCGGTGTCGCCACCGATGTCCTCGAGCAGCCGCCCACCGCCTCGGCGGACGGCGCGCTCATCGCCGCCGTGGCCCGGTACCGGTCGATGTGGGAGACGGTCGACGCCCTGGTGGCGACCGCGCCGGGTCCGGACGCGCCGTGCGCGGGGGACGACAACCGGCCGCCGGTCAACCTGCGCTGGGTGCTCGCCCATCTCCTGGAGGAGACGGCCCGCCATGCCGGGCACGCGGACATCCTCCGGGAGTTGATCGACGGCCGGACCGGACGGTAGGGGCTCGGTGGGCCGGGCGGCGGTGGACCGTTCCGGCGCCGTCCCGGTGTACCTCGAGGAGGGTGCCACCTGGACGTTCGCCGTGGCCCTCGCCTGGCCCGGCTGGGCACGCCGTGCCCGGTCGGGCGACGCTGCCGTCACGGCGCTCGAGGACTACCGGAGCCGCTACCGAGCCACCCTGTCGACCCCACTTCCGGACGGGCCGCTCGAGGTGGTCGGATCGGTGCCCGGCAATCGGACGACCGACTTCGGCGCACCGGACGCCCGTGGGCCGTGGGACGCCGAACCGCCATCCGCCGCCGAGCTCCACCGCCAGGTCCGACTGCTGCAGGATGCCTGGGCCGCGTTCGACCGCCGTGCGGCGTCGGCGCCGGCCGAGCTACGCAAGGGACCCCGGGGCGGGGGGCGCGACACGCTCGGGATCGTGGACCACCTCCGGGAGGCGGAACGGGCCTACTGCCCGAAGATCGGGACGCGCACGCCGCCCCGGACCCCGTGGCAAGAACAGCGCGCCATCGTGGCCACCGCGCTGGCGGACGGTGCCCCGGGTGGCGCCTGGCCCGTCGGGTACGCCCTGCGCCGGTTCGCCTGGCACGTCCTCGATCACGCCTGGGAGATCGAGGACAGGAGCGGGTGAGGCCGCCCCCGCCTCCCGGCCCGAGGGCACGTTCGTCGGGCGCATCCTCGACCCCCGGCTCGCTCCCGGCTGGGCCTCCGCCTCGACAGGGATGCGTCGTCGACGTCCGTACCGGTCCCGGGCCCGTCGCCGTACAGTGCAGACATGGACCTCGACCGCGCACTCGCTTTCGCCGCCGGACGGCGGAACGCCGTCCTCACCACGCTCCGGGGCGACGGCCGGCCCCAGCAGTCGGTGGTCTTCTTCGCGGCCGACGGCGACCGGTTCACCATCTCCGTCACCGACGGGCGGGCCAAGACCAAGAACCTGCGGCGGGACCCGCGTGCCGCCCTCTTCGTGCCGGGCGACGACGCGTTCACGTGGGTGAGCCTCGACGGCACCGCGGAGCTGAGCCCGGTGGCCCAGTCGCCCGACGACGAGGTCGTGGACCGTCTGGTCGAGTACTACCGCCGCGGCGTCGGCGAGCATGAGGACTGGGCCGCCTTCCGCCGGACCATGGTGGCCGACGGGCGACTCGTGGCCACCTTCGTGGCGACCTCGGCCACCGGCATCCTCCCCGACTGATCCGGCCCCCGACGTGGTCCGCGGCATCGGCACCATCCGGTCACGGGGCGGGCCCTTGCCGCCGGCCGGGTCCTGGACCACGATGGCAGCGGAAGACCCCCCGTGATCCCGAGCCGAGGAGCCCGTTGTGAGCCGTGTCAGCACCTATCTGAACTTCCAGGGCGACACCGAGGAGGCGTTCGAGTTCTACGCCTCGGTCTTCGGGACGGCGTACTCTGTCCCGATACAGCGGTTCGGCGACATGCCGGCCGGGCCCGGTGCGCCCGAGCTCCCCGAGGCCGAACGGTCGAAGGTCCTGCACGTCGAGCTGCCGATCCTCGCCGGCCATGTGCTGATGGGCACCGACCTGCTGGAGTCGATGGGTCAGGTGCTTCGGGTCGGCAACAACTCCACCCTCAACCTGGAGCCCGACACCCGCGAGGAGGCCGAGCGCCTGTATGCCGCCCTGTCCGAGGGCGGTGAGGACGTGACCGGACTGCACCCCATGCCGTGGGGATCGCTGTGGGGGACCTGCCTCGACCGCTTCGGGGTGCGGTGGATGTTCAACGTCGCCCTCGACGGCTGACGGGTCGGCCGCCGGCCCGGAGGGAGGTCCGGCACCACCGCAGCGACTACAACTGGGACATGGCGACGACCGCACTGCTGGTGATGGACGTGCAGAACGGCATCGTGGGACGCGTCCCGGACGGTGCCGGGGCGCTGCTCGAGCGGATCGGTGCCGCGATCGGCCACGCCCGGTCGTCCGGCCAGCCGGTGGTCTACGTGCGGGTGGCGTTCCGGCCCGGCGGCGCCGACATCAACCCGCGCAATCGGGCATTCTCGGCGCTGGCCGGGCGCACCGACATGTCCGTCGACGATCCGGCCACCGCGATCCACCCGGCCGTGGCCCCGGAGCCGGACGACGTGGTCGTGGTGAAGAAGCGCGTCAGCGCGTTCGCCGGGAGTGACCTCGACGTCGTCCTCCGGTCCCTGGACGCCACGTCGCTGG
>CAZULR010000182.1:0-5601 GCA_964621235.1 uncultured Acidimicrobiaceae bacterium | reverse complement strand
CGCTCCTCGGATGAGCTGGCCTACGAGCTCACCGGCCTAAGCGTCCTCCGCTACCCGTGTTAGTGGGCAGGAGTCGCCTGGGTTCAGCCTCTTGGCCTCCGGCGTCAAGAGACTCCACACTGCCCGATCAGATCTGCGCCAGAGTCAGTACTCGCCTTTGATCACGAAGTACGAACCTCGGATAGTTCCGGCCAACTTCGACTTCTGACGAGCGAACTTGAAGGATTCCAGTTCGGCGGGGATATCCATTCCCTCCGAGAGTTTGAACCCAACCGCCCGCTTCGGGCTCGGTCCGTCGATTGTGTACAGCACGTTGATCGACAGCCCACTCTTGTAGAACACGTAGGTCCAACGGATGTTCTCGACCTGGAACGTCGTCGCCTCGAGCGGCGGCGACTCAATGACGATGTCCCGCTCTTCCTTGAGGATGCGGTGCACCAGGGCGATCTCCGCCTTGGCATTGGTGGCAGGCTCGACCGTGAAGACATGGTCGTACTTGTTCTTGAAGTAGCGAGCCTCGTGCGCCCGGAGGCCGGCGAGCGCATCCACCACAGGCGACGACTCCAGGCCGACAGTGGACACGTTGACGAAATCTACGGAGTAGCTCACAGACTGCAATCATAGACGGCGGTACATCTCAGCCCCGAGTGGAAATGGCCGAATCGTCGCGGCATCCTTGACGGCCGAAGCTTGCCTCCGTCGCGGCGATCGGGAAAACCCCTGGGCGGTCAGGCCATCGTCACCAATGGCCTGGTTCCCACAAAGAGCGCCATGAGACCGGCAGCCAGGAGGGCTAGGGAGTACCAGCGGCTGCGGATTTCGGCGCTCGCAGCAGTGGTGACGGGTACTGCCAAGCCGAAGGAAACAAGAAGGCATAGCGATGCCCAAATAAGGACGACTTCCAGCCGGACGAAGGGAGGCGTAGGAGTCGGTTGAGCGGGCGAAGAGAGATGGATCGCAGTGGCGAGGGTGATGGACGTGCTCAGCCCAGGCGTGCCGAAAGAGTAGTGAGCTTTCCCTCACTCTCGCAGTGCTGGACTTGCGGCAGTTGGCTGACGGCAAGCTGTCCTCCGCCGGAGAAGCGCCGCCCACCAGGCAGTGTGGGACGGCTGCACTGCTGGCACCGGGGCCAGGTGATCCTCGAGATCGACTGGGGCGCCATCTCGCCCGGATAGCGACGGCAGCCGAGGGTGGAAGTTCTCGCCGAACCCCCGCCCTCGGCAGCCCGTTTAGAGCGATTGCAGAACAAGCACTTCCAGATCATTGAGCGACGTCTGGAGTCCGCCTTCCATTCCGGAGGCGATCGCGGCGTCACGGACATCGTTGGTCGGGTAGCGGCCCAAGATCTTTAACGTGGTGACGCCATTGGATTCATCGAAGGTGACCGTGCTCAGGGCTTCGGCGTCGGGAAACGTCTCGAAGATCTCGGTCCTGACAATCCGGTGCGGACGTTCGATCACGCGAAATATGCCACTGAAGGCCACCTCGAATCCACCGTTCGCGGTGATGACCCACCGCCATCGCCCACCGATCTGCAGATCGATCTGGGCTTCGGTTACCTGACCTCGGTCACCTGCCCACCACCGCTTGACGAGGTCGGGCGTAGTCCAGGCGTCGAACACGAGATCCGCCGGTGCGTCGAACTCTCGGGTGACCAGAATCTCGTCATCCGACGGCAACGTGATTACGGCAGTGCCGTGGCGATTGCCGATTGAGCTGTTCATGTCGATTTCTCCTTTGTTTGGAGCTCGACGAGGACGTCGTCGAGCCGGTCCAGTCGGTTGTTCCAGGTCGACTCGAAGCAGCGAACCCACTCGAAGACAGGTTGCAACGCCGGCCCATTGACCCGGTACCAGCGACGTCGGCCATCAGCTCGGACGGACACCAATCCAACGGCACGGAGCACTGCGAGGTGCTGGGACACCTGGGGTTGACTAAGTCCAAGCCGATCGACGAGGTCGCCGACAGTGGCTTCATCCGGCCCGAGGGCGTCCAATAGTGCTCGACGGTTGCCCTCAGCAACAGCGTTGAATGCATCGGTCGTCGTCGGCGTACGGGCCACATGGCCATCATATGCGTATATCATTATATGTCAAGCTCGGCCACCACCAGTGGGGGAGCGCCAGGCGGCGAAATCCGGGCGAGAGCCGGCATTCCGGGGCGGCTTCCAGCCTCGCTGAGGGCTACGGGACTGGCCCGTGCCGCCGTGGCATACGCGCCGGTAGGTGGCACCTGATAACTGGTCGACTCCGCCAGTCGTGAGTGCCGCTTGGACTGATCAGGGCTGGCCGTAGGCCGCCCGAAGGGAAGCCTTGACCGACCCGGGCTGAACCGTATCCACAATGGTCCGAGAGCCGGCCACTGGCTGACACTTGCGTGGCGACGCATGTTCGCAGGCAGCGGGGCACGAGCGGGCAGGGGGGCAGCCGCGAGAAGGGCGGACGGAGGGCGGCGAACGCTCGCATGCCGATCGATCGATCCACTGTTCACCCACGACAAGCTGTGGGCATGCGCTTCCTCAGATCGCCCGGACCCCGCGACGTCCAGCGGATCGACGGCAAGGAGTCGGTGTGGGACTACCCCCGTCCGCCTCGGCTGGAGCCCGTGACCGCCCGGATCAGGATCGAGTTCACGGGTGTCACCGTCGCCGACACGACCGGGGCCTTCCGGGTGCTCGAGACGAGCCACCCGCCGAACTACTACCTGCCCCCGGACGACATCGCGGACGGAGCACTGATCCGGACCCAGCGCGGCTCATGGTGCGAATGGAAGGGCGAAGCCCACTACTACGACGTCACCGCCGGCGGTCACACCGCGCCGGACGCCGCATGGGGCTACGACCGGCCGTCCCCCGCGTTCGAGGCGATCGCCGGGTACGTCGCCTTCTACGCTGGCCCGATGGATTCCTGCACGGTGGACGGCGAGTTGGTCGCTCCTCAACCCGGTGGCTTCTACGGTGGATGGATCACCGACGCCGTGACCGGCCCGTTCAAAGGAGCGCCGGGCACGGAAGGCTGGTGACGCGACCGGTAGGTTGTCCGGCATGGCGACGACCCCCGCTGCCCCGGTCGAGACGCTGGCCGCCGTGCACGAGGCCGAGGACCGGTTGCTCGGTGTGGTCGCCGGGTTCGATGACGCGTTCGTAGCCGGGCCGTCGCTGCTTCCGGGGTGGACCGTCGGCCATCTGATCACCCATCTCGCCCGCAACGCCGATAGTCATACCCGCCGTACCGCGGCCGCGATCGAGGGCGTCATGGTCGACCAGTACCCCGGCGGGATGGAGCAGCGGACCGGCGAGATCGACGCCGGTGCCCTCCGATCGGCTCACGCCCTCCGTGTCGACCTCGCCGAGTCGTCGGGCCGGCTGCTCACGGCCTGGGATGACGTCCCCGACTACGCCTGGGCCAACGTGACGCGTGACGGGTCGGGACGGAAGCGGAGCCTCGACGAGCTACCGACCCGCCGGTGGCTCGAGGTCGAGGTCCACCTCGTGGACCTGGGGTCCGGGATCACCCACCGGGACTGGCCGGAGGCGTTCGTCGAGTCCCGCCTTCCCGAGATGAGGGCCGGATCGACGGAGCGCCTGCAGGCGGGCGATGCGCCGCCGGCGCCGGGCGCACTCGACCCGAGGGACGAGTTGGCGTGGCTGTACGGGCGACTCGCCCGGGTCGATCTGCCCGTCCTCGACCCCTGGTCGTGAGTCGGGTGGCCGTCGTGGCTGACGAAGCGACCCGACCGGGAACCAGCTGCCCGCCGTGACGATCGCGGAGATCCTGGGGCTGCTCATCGCCGTCGTGGCGGTGGCCACGGTCGCCGACCGGCTGCGCATCGCCTATCCGATCCTGTTGGTGGTCGCCGGACTGGTGGTGGCGATCCTCCCCGTCGCCCACCGCGTCACACTCGAGCCCGATCTCATCCTCCTCGTCTTCCTCCCTCCACTCATCTACGACGCGTCACTTGACACCTCGGCCCGGGAGCTGAGCACCCACTGGCGGCCGATCCTGCTGCTGGCCGTCGGCTTGGTGCTGGCGACAATGACCACCGTCGCCGTCGTCTTCCACCTCCTCGTCCCCCAGTCGAACTGGGGTGAGGCCTTCGCACTGGGAGCCATCGTCTCGCCCCCGGACTCCGTGGCGGCCACCCAGATCGCCGGCAAGCTCGGACTCCCCCGTCGACTGGTCACGATCCTCGGCGGCGAGGGCCTCATGAACGATGCCACGGCCCTCACCGCCTATCAGGTGGCCGTGGTCTCCGTCGCCACCTCCCTGACCGTCGTCGACGTCGCCGCCCGGTTCGTCTACGCGGTGGTCGTGGGCGTCGGTATTGGCCTCGCTGTCGGATGGATCGGCAGCCGCCTGCTCCGCCGCGTCCAGACGCCGGTGATCGAGAACACGGTGCTGCTGATCCTTCCGTTCGCCGCCTACCTCCCCTCCGACAAGCTCGATGCCTCCGGCGTGCTCGCCGTGGTGGCGACCGGCCTGTACTTCGGCCGCTACGGCTCCCGGTCGCTGACCGCCGCCGCCCGGCTGCAGCAGCGCCAGATCTGGGAGCTCATCGTCTTCCTGCTCACCGGCCTCTCCTTCCTCCTCGTCGGCCTCGAGTTGCGGCCCGTGCTGGAGGCCCTGACCGCCCGGGACTCGAACTCCCTGGTCGTCGAGTCGTTGGCGGTCGTCGGCGTGGTGATCGTGGTGCGGATGGTCTGGATGTTCGGGGTCACCGCGCTGCCCGGTGGGCGCCAACTTTTCAGCACCAATCAGGGGACCTCCGCCACCTGGCGGGAGACCACCGTGGTGGGCTGGGCCGGGATGCGCGGCGCCATCAGCCTCGCCGCGGCCCTCGCCCTGCCGACGTCGTTCGCCGAGCGGGACCTGGTCCTGTTCCTCACCTTCGCGGTCATCCTCGCCACTCTGGTCGGCCAGGGGCTCACGCTGCCACCGCTCATCCGCCGGCTCGGTCTGGTCTCCAAGGGCGAACAGGACCAGATCCTGGCGGCCGACGCCCGTAGGCGGCTGGCCGTGCTCGCCCTCACCCGCATCGACGACCTGGCGGTGGCCACCGGCGCGCCCGCGGACGTGACCGAGCGCGTGCGCTCCGGTTACGAGGCGCTGCTCGCCCAGATCGACCGACGGATCGAGTTGCTGACCGACGCCGAGGTCGGCGGCGACGGAGCCGACGCCACCGAGGAGACCGAGACCCGGGCGTTCGAGGCCGAGGTGCTGCTCCGGCGGATGGTCATCGAGACCGAGCGTGACGAACTCGACCGGATGGTGGCCCGCCGACGGCTGTCCCGTCCCGTCGCCGCCGACGTGCGGGCCGCACTCGACATCGACGAGACGACGATGCGTCCCTGACTCCGGCTCGCACCGGTGACGCCGAAGGGCGCCTCCGGAGAGGCGCCCTTCGGGTACAGGTTGCTGTGTGAACACCGGGAGGCCCGTGAGGCGCCGGATGGGACCACGGTCCGGCTAGGTCGCCCGGTGGGTGTCTGGCTGGGATTCGCCAGGTGGTACAGCGAGCCGCCTCAGCGGCCAGCCACCTCCAGGGTCCCGAAACGTTGATTGCTCAGTTGGACCACCTCCTCTCTCTGGTCCGCTCATCGTA
>CAZULR010000181.1:4526-5654 GCA_964621235.1 uncultured Acidimicrobiaceae bacterium | reverse complement strand
ATTCGATTCTGGCAGTCCCAACGGGGTTCGAACCCGTGTCTCCACCTTGAGAGGGCGGAACGGATCGTCGCATCGGAACTCATCCTGTCCCAGGAAGTGTCATTTCAGCAGGTCGAATCGTCCTACTTCGACGACCGGTGGAACGTGCTCACTCGCGATGCGACACCGTGGAACCGATTTGTTGGGTGAAATGTTGGGTTTTCTGGGCTCGCAGAGCGTTTGACTCTGTCGGCGCCATCCGCACAATCCAGGCTCCATTGCCCAATGCATTGAGATGATTTCTGTAGGGCCTTTCCCCACTATCTCCACGGCAACGACATGAGGCATGTCGTGAACGACCCATTTGCCTTTCGAAACGGTCACTGATGATCCGATCCGGAGCACGCGTTTGGCGACTACCGATGAGCGCAGCATCGATTGGCACGAGTTCGATCGCTGAAGCGTTGACGAGTTGGGCCCCGACTGTTGTGCAGGCGGCCGTACGACCACACCCCGAATAGCACTACCACTGCCAGCTCAGATGCGATGGCGATGCCACCGGAATAGGAGACACCCACTTCCTTAAACTCGAATAGGCCATGGGGGAGCAGCAGACTAGCGAGATTGGCGACGAGGGTGCCGGTGGCGAAACAAGCTGCCAACACACCGGTAATCCAATTGAGCTGCACCGAAGTGGAGAGGGCAATCAAGCCTGCAGAGAACACGGCGACAAGAAATAGCGGGCCGATAGTCGGCAGGGTCCGATAGCCGTCCTGCCAGAGGTGGAGATGGACGAGGCCGATGACAGCCAAGAGTGCGGTGATACCCCATCTCATCAGTCGGTCCGTCGATCCATGCAGTCGAGCGGCTTGCTTTGGCAAGTGGCGCCGTAAGTCGATGGTTCGATCATCTCGAATGTCCGGCGTGGCTGCTGGCATGGCGCGTCTCCCTCTTGTTGCGATCGTGGTCTCACCGAACGCGGCCAACCATCCCTGCAGCGGAGAGGAGCGGGTCGATTTGAACCTGCATGCGAGTCGCCTGGGGAGGACGTGCGTTCGAACAACTGATACTGGGGAGGGTTACAGCTCGGCGAATAGTCCCGTCCTCTTGCCATCCCCCATGGCAACCAGACGGCTCCTCATGGACAGC
>CAZULR010000181.1:0-4426 GCA_964621235.1 uncultured Acidimicrobiaceae bacterium | reverse complement strand
CCGCCACGGACAGACCCGCTGAACTGGATATTCGGGCTTTTGTAACCCGGGTTCCTATTCTAAAGTGAGATGTCCCCCACTCCTCGAAGCATCCCGGCGAGATCGGCATCCGCGCCCCCATCGGGCGGCGCGGCTGTCGCCTTCCTACGAGTAGTGGAAACTGACGCCTACGCCGACTGGGAGTCGGTCTACCGGGACAACGTCGCTCGCCTCTACCGGTTGATGTACTCCCGAGTCGGGAACCGACCTGATGCGGAGGATCTGACCTCTGAAGTATTTAGGATGGCCCTGCGCCCATTGCGGCTCGGGTCCTCCAAGGGCGAAGTCCGTGCCTACCTGCTCACCACGGCGCAGACGGTGCTGGCTTCCCATTGGCGTCGGCATCTCGGGCTTTCGGTCACTTCGATCGACCCCGAGGTCGACTCGGTATATCTGGCGGAGCCTTCGGGATCCGACCCGCCGAGTACCGCCCCGAGTCGGACGAGCAAGATACTGGCCTCCCTCCCGGATCGCTATCGTCGCATCCTCGAGCTGCGATTCCTTGAGGCCTGTTCGATCAAAGAGGCCGCACGGGCTATGGACGTGAGCGTCAGCAATGCAAAGGTGCTCCAGCACCGTGCCTTGCGCATGGCTGCCAAGGTGTCGGAGGAGTTGGGACAATGACGAAGCAGCGACGCGACGCCTACATAGACGCACTCGCGGATGGGCAGCGCCCGGACCCATTCGATGCCGACCCGGAGGATGTTGATGTCCTGCGGACGGCCATCTCCCTACGATCGGCTCGTCCGGGAGACGGGGTGCCGGACGAGGGTTTTGTCGGCCGGCTACACCAGGAATTGGTAGAGCAAGCCGAGGGGTTGGAACAAGCCGATCTCCGGATCGTGCCCATCGGTCGACGGCCCAAAGTGCGCCGACGGCGTAGCGCCATAGCCGCTATCGCCGCAGGCCTGGTGCTTGTAGGAGGAGCGGCAGCCATCACCGAGGCCGTCGACCAAGGTGCGGCGACGCCCGCAGCAGTCCCGGCACCTCACGGATCATCGTTGCGAACCGGCACCTTTGAAACGACCGATGGCCGGGTGATGGGTCAGATTGTCGTATCTCGTGGGAACCCCTCGTGGGTGTTCCTGAACGTTGGCGGTGCGAACTATACGGGCACAATTGTGTGCAAGCTGCAGGTGGCGGATGGCTCGACGGTGGCTACAGGAGCCTTCATGCTCCACGGGGGCAAGGGCGTCCTGTCGAAGACCATCCAGGTGGACGTGGGCCGGCTCCGGGGTGCGAAACTCGTGACACCGACCGGCGCCGTCGTGGCTTCGGCAACCTTCGCCTGAACTGCAGACGCGGCAGAACCGGCCGATCCTTTCGGCGGCTTGTTGGCGCCAATGATGGCCGGCGGCGAGTAGCACAATTCTCAGACGGGTCCTAAGACGCCGACGGCGGTTGTGCCGATGGGCCACTGCCCGACTCTTCACCTTCACCCAGGCATGCATACGCCTATGCGTACTGATAGTTCTACCTGTCAGTGAAACGTGCGTGCTTTGGAACGTAACCCTCTGCCGTATTAGCTACCGACAGGATCCACGGAACCATCGTCTGAGAGGGACACGCCCATGCATCGCAACAACAGTGAGCAACTTCCGGACAGTGCGTTGAAGGCACACGTCAACCATCACGCCATTTCGCTCACCGGTCACCTTCTGATGGCTGGCGTATGGCTCGAACATCGACTCATGAAGGTGCCGAGTCCCGGCTTCCGGTGGATTCAGAGTCCGGAACGACGAGCACTGTCGACACTCGTTGTCCGCACGAATCACACATCAGTCGGCCCAACCAGAATTGAGGAACTGTGAAGAACCGCATCGTCACAATCGCCATAGCCGGACTGTCGGTTGCTGCCCTGATCGGTGGCATCACCATCGCTGCCACCGGTGGATCAGGATCAGCCCAGTCAGCCGGGGCCGTTTCGCCACGGAGCACCACAACGCTCGCCTCTCCGGGAGCTTCTACTCCCACACCAGTTTCGACACCGGCCACCACGGCCACCGTGCGGACGGCAATGGCGCGGGTTGGAGGCGTGGTGGAAGTAATTCTCGTCAACGACAAAGGACTACCGCTCTATACCTACAAGCCGGACACGGCAACCCAGTCAATGGTCACCGGCGAGCTGGCGGCGCTGTGGCCACCGCTGGTAGGCAGTGCGCCAACGGGAAGTGGCACCAGTGGATCTCTCGCGGTGGTCCACACCGAAAATGGTCGACAAGTGACCTACAACGGGCATTTTCTCTACACCTTCGTTGAGGACAGCCCTGGCCAAGTGACCGGCCAGGGTGTTCAGAACTTCTTCGTCGCTATGCCAGGTCTTGCTCGGATTCACGCCACCGCGGTCTCCGGCACCCCCGGGACCACGCCGACTCGCTCCGGCTCCGGCTACAGCTACTGATGCACACTGCATTCGGGTCCACGTGGGGAGGTAGATAGGTGACGGCCCGCGCCGCTTTATCGACTGGGCCTCGGCCGCCAGAACATTCTGGCGTCGAGGCTGCGTCGTATGATTGGACTCCGGGGCCGAGAACGAACAGATCCCACGGCCGGTCGGACGCGACGAGCAATGTCGAGCGGCTCTGTCAGACGTTCTACGAACTGAACGGTGGCGAACGCGCTCGCGTGCTTCGAGTCCTCTCTGCATCTGAACAATCCCTTCCGCCGGGCCGTGGGCCTTCCTCCCAAGGTCGGTTGGTCTGCCTTCTGGCCCTGTGCTGTCTCGGTCTCATCCCCTGGACAATCGGTTTGGCCGTGACCCTGCCTCGCAGCTATCTCGTGGAAACATGGCCCCTGGCCTGGGTCGGCTTCGACGCCATCTTGCTGGGATGTCTCAGCACCACGGCATGGGCGCTTTGGAAACAGAGGCAAGTTGCCGTGGTGACATCAATGGTCACCGGCGTCCTGCTCTTTTGCGATGCCTGGTTCGATGTCATTACAGCCCACAGTGGTCGCTGCCTTGTCCTGAGCATCATGACCGCAGTCCTCGGAGAGATTCCCATTGGAGTTCTGTTGAGTCTGGTCTCGATCCAATTGCTGCATGCGAATCGGGGACCGGCCCCTCTGAGCGGGACGTCGCCGATCTCGCTGTGGCAAGCGCCTCTGAGGTGGCCGGCGCCCCGAGCAGCGGAAGCCAACCGCTCCTCCTCCCTTATTTTCAGCCAAGGGGCGGATCTGCCAGAACACGTCGACCGGGGTGTTCTCCGGCCGACACCGGGATGAGCAGTAGGACAGGAACCAATCGGCTTCTGCTCGATGAAATACAACCGACCGCTGCAGCAGAAAGGAATTCAGATGAGAAGCGATTCGATTGACGGGTTTCAATGGGTTAGTGGATCGAGGGTGATATTTGGAGAACCTCCTTGCACGTACGGGAAGGGGCGGATCTGCTCCACTGAGGGATGCCGCACACGCCTGTCCAGGTACAACCCGACCAAGCACTGCTCGATCCATTGAGGGCGGTCAGGTCAGCGCATCTCTCGGCGAGCACCAGGACATGGCGTGGCCGCTTCGATCGACCATTTTAAGTTCCGGATTTCGCCTCCAGAGTGTGAGCGATTCGATGACGACATTGCGGTGTTAGCCATCGGCGCACTTGATGGAGTTGAGAAATGTAGGTTGCTCCGACATCTCGATGCTTGCGCTCGTTGCGAGGCATTGCGAGAGGACTATGCGGTGACCGCAGAGGCGCTCCAAGCACTCATTCCGGTCGGAACAGAACCACGAGGGCTCTTGCACCGGATTATGGATGCGGTCCGCCTGTGAGGGACGAATTTGAGTCAAAAGACAACCCAGCACAAACCAGCGCTCCAAGCACTGGATCGCACCGGTCCCCGATCTGTACGTGGCTAGCCCTAGACGCCCTGGTGTACCGCCGAGAACAACTGATGACACCATCAGGTGGAGCGTGGCCGTCTTTACATCCCTCCGATAGCTGACAATCCAGGTCAGCGGCCATTCTCGATTTGCAGCCAGCCGCATTGGTTGACGGCCCCGCGAATGTTCTGCTGGTAGTTATCTTTCATGGGTGCTCATCAAGAACCCGAGCGGGGAGATCCGGTGCCAACTGAGCTGAATGCGGACGGGACGGTGCGCACTGAGTTGCCTACGGATCGGAGACGACGCCGAGCCCGACAACCCAAGAACCCGATCGGAGCCTTACTCCACGCTGAACTTCTGGTTGCTCCTCGCCTCCGGCTGACCTCGCCATCACTAACTTGGGGGCACGCTCGCGTTCATCGTCGCATCGACCAGCGCGAGATGGCACGGCCCTCTTGAAGACCTGTCCCGTCTGTTATGCAGTGCCGTTCGATGACTCACTGATGCGATCAGCCCACTCGGCAACGGTCAGAACATCAGCTTGCCGAGGGAAGATCTTATCGGTCAG
>CAZULR010000180.1:0-5677 GCA_964621235.1 uncultured Acidimicrobiaceae bacterium | reverse complement strand
GTCGAGGCCGTGGCCCGGCTGCTGCCCGGCGTGCTGGGCAACGAGCGGTCCACCGACGAGGAGAGCTTCGCCGACGGCCTGCTCGAGTACCCGCAGTACACCCGCCCCGCCGAGTTCCGGGGCCACGCCGTGCCGGAGGTCCTCCGGTCCGGCGACCACGGCCGGGTGGGTGCCTGGCGGCGGGCACAGTCCCTGGTCAGGACGTTGCAGCGACGACCCGACCTGGTCGAGGCCAGGGGCGGGCTGAGCCCGGAGGAGGTCCGGCTGCTCACCGAGCACGGTGAGGTGCGCCTGCTCCGCGAACACGGCTACGATTGAGGAGCCTCGTCGGCACCGGGTCACCCCGGCGTCCACACCGACGACCCGCGTAGCAGGGGCCCGCTGGGGTGCCGTGCCCGGGTCGCTGACGGGGGACAGATCGAACGACGCCGAAAGAGACGCGCCCAATGAACCCGACCGACATCATCGACCGCGACAGCCTGCGGGACGACATCCCCGAGTTCCGTCCCGGTGACACCGTCAAGGTGCACGTCCGGGTCGTCGAGGGCACCCGCGAGCGTGTCCAGGTGTTCCAGGGCGCGGTCATCCGTCGCCAGGGCACCGGTGTCCAGGAGACCTTCACGGTGCGCAAGGTGAGCTTCGGCGTCGGCGTGGAGCGGACGTTCCCCGTCCACTCCCCGGTGATCGACCACACCGAGGTCGTGTCCTTCGGCGATGTCCGCCGGGCCAAGCTGTACTACCTGCGCGACCGGCACGGGAAGGCCGCCAAGATCAAGGAACTGCGGACTGCGCGCTCCTGAGCGTGCCCGGCAGCTTCCGGCGGTGGGCCGGCGGGCGGGCATGAGGACGCGGCCCGCATCCCGATGAGCGAAGAGGATCTCGAGCGGTACGAGTCGGAGATCGAGCTGGCCCTGGTCCACGAGTACCGGGCCGTGGTCCCGCTGTTCTCCTACGTCGTCGAGACCGAACGGCGCTTCTACCTGGCCAACTCGGTCGACGTGACCATCCGGTCCGAGACGTCACCCGCCTGCGTCGAGGTCGTCCTGAACGACGCCTGGGTGTGGGACATGTACCGACCGGCGCGGTTCGTGCCCTCGGTACGCATCCTGACGTTCCGCGACGTCAACATCGAGCGGCTGCCCGACAAGGACCTGTGAGCGGCGGCGGCCCCACCCACGACTCGGTGGCCGCCTGGTACGAGGACCACGGCTACGAGGTACTCGAGCGCAACTGGCGGCGGCGCGAGGGCGAGGTGGATCTCATCGCCCGCCAGGGGCGCACCGTCGTCTTCTGCGAGGTCACGGCGCGTTCGTCCGACGCCGTCGCCAGCGGGGCCGAGGCGGTCGTGCCGGCGAAGCAACGCCGGATACGGCGCCTGGCCTCGCGGTGGCTGGCCGAGCTCACTCCGGCCTCGGGCCGGGCCCTGGTGGACCTGCGCTTCGACGTCGTGTCGATCACCGGTGCGGACGTGGCGGTGGTCGAGGACGCGTTCTGACCTGGGCATCTCGTAGGCTGCGGCCATGGCTGAGCCGTGGGAGACCCTGATCGTCGAGCGTGATGCGGGCGTGCTGTCCGTGACCCTCAACCGCCCCGAGCGCAAGAACGCCGCCAACGGCACGATGTTCCGTGAGCTGCTGGCCGTCCTCGACGACGCGGCGCCCGACCGCGCCGTCCGCTGCCTGGTCCTGACCGGTGCCGGTGGCGCGTTCTGCTCGGGAGCCGACCTCTCGGACCCGACCGACGTGGCGGGTCGACCCGGCGACCCGTACCTGCTCCAGATGCGGGCTCTGGCCGATGTGGCCCTCCGGCTCCACCGGTTTCCCAAGCCGACCATCGCCAAGGTGGGCGGGGTGGCCGCCGGTGCCGGGATGTCGATGGCCATCGGCTGCGACCTCGTGGTGGCATCCGCGTCGGCCCGTTTCTCGCAGATCTTCGCCAAGCGAGGCCTGTCGGTCGACTTCGGTGCCTCGTGGCTGCTGCCCCGCCTCATCGGACTGCACCGGGCCAAGGAGCTCGCCTTCTTCGCCGAGATCCTGAGCGCCGAGGAGGCCGCGTCCTTCGGCCTCGTCAACCGCGTCGTTCCCGACGCCGAGCTCGACGGGCTCGTCGACGACTGGGCCCGTCGCCTGGCCGAGGGCCCGACCTTGGCCCTGTCGCTGACCAAGACGCTGCTCAACAATTCGATGGCCGTCTCCATGGACCAGGCGCTCGAGGACGAGGCCCGGGCCCAGGCGACCAACTTCGCCACGCGCGACACCCGGGAGGCGCTGACCGCATTCGTCGAGCGTCGGCCGCCCACCTTCGAGGGTCGCTGAGCCGGTCACCTGACCGGCGGTCGCCCGCCGTGCCGCTGGTCTGGTGACGCTCGACGAGAAGGTCCGAGCTGGGACCCGTCTGACACGCAGGGTGATCTCCGAGTCGCAGAGAATGGCCACAGATGGTCCGACGTGAATTCACCGTTGCAAATTGGGAGCGAGAGGGGGAAGATCCCACGGGGGGCACGGATCACTAGCGGGGAGATTCGATGCGAACGATAAAGCTTCTACTCGGCGGACTGCTGGCGTTGGGCGCCTTCGGAGTCGCGGCGAGCAGCACCACGGCAGGTGCTGCGTCGGCGTCGAACCGGACGAGTTGCTCGGGAACGCTGAGTTCCCCCGGCCTGCTGTCCGGGACCTACTCCGGCGACGTGACGGTGACGGGGTTCTGCGTTGCCGACGGGCCCCCGACGCTGATCCGGGGGGACCTGCGATTGGCGGCTGGCTCGGCGCTCAACGCCACCTTCGCCCTCGACGACGTGACCCACACGGGTGCCACCAGCCTGACGGTCAAGGGGGACATCACCGTCGGGAGCGGGGCCGTCCTCGCCATGGGCTGTGAGCCCAACTTCTCGCCATGCTCGGATGACCCTGCTGCGTCGACAGGCGGGACGCTGACGGGCCAGAACACCGTCAGCAGCGACGTCACCGCTACATCGGCGCTCGCGCTCATCGTCCACGCCAGCTACATCAAGGGTGACGTCCGCCAGACGGGGGGCGGCGGCGGACTGAGTTGCGCACCTCCGACCACCGGGGTCTTCTCGCTCCTGCAGTCGCCGGTCTTCAGCGACTACGAGGACAACACGATCTCCGGAGACCTGACGGTGACCGGCGTGCAGTCCTGCTACTTCGGTGGACTCCGGAACTCGGTGAAGGGCGATCTCCGGTACACGAACAACACCTTCGGAGATCCCGATGCCTCCGAGGTCCTGTCGAACGTCGTCTCGGGTGACATCGCCTGCTCGGGCAACGCTCCGGTCGTCCAATACGGAGACTCGGAAGGTGTGCCGAATCGGGCCCACGAGGCGTCCGGTGAGTGCAGCTTCACGGCGAAGCAGCCGAATCCTGCGCCCAGCGGTCCCTTGACCCCAATCACGGTCAAGAAGTAGCTCCACCAACCTCTGCCGATCTGCCGGGGCCGCCGTCTGCGGCGGCCCCGGATCGGCGGGGGCGTGCCGGCCACCTGCATCATCTTGGCGGCGCACAGTTCCCGTCCGGGTGGTATCCGGAGTCGGGACGCCCATCGGGGACGTAACCTTCACTCGTGGACAGCCCCGCCGCCGCCCCCTTCCGAGCCGCATCGCGGTTCTTCGTCGATGCCGTGGCCGCCGTGCCGCCGGAGCGCTACACCCGGAGCTGGTCGGACGAGTGGACGGTGCTCGATCTGATCGCCCACGGCAATCGTGCCAACGTCCTGGTGGTCCAGTACTCCGAACGACCGGTGCCCGTCGCTGGACCGGAGTACGTGCTGCCGGAGAACATCGTGGCGCGTGGGCGCCAGGCCGCGCTCGACCTGGGTGATGACCCGATCACCGCCGTACGCGAGGCGTCTGCACGGGCGTTGCGGCTCGTGGACACCGCCTCCGATGACGCGACGGTGGGCACGCCGTTCGGGGAGCAGTCGCTCCACGCGTACCTGGGGTCGCGCACCGCGGAGCTCGTCCTGCACGGAATGGACCTCGGAAGCGGAGTCGAGCCGCCATCCGAGGCGCTCTCGGGATGCGCGGTGTTCCTGGCGAGGCGGGCGGCGACCGCCGGCCTCGGACGGGACGTCGTCCTCGCGCTGAGTGGTCGAGGAACGCTCCCGTTGGGATTCAACGTCTACTGACGCGACCCGATGCACGGAGACGGCGGGCGGATAGGCCTTGCCGGCCCAGGACACGGGGCTGCGGAGTCGCCTCCTCACCTGCGGGGTACCGATGATTGTCACGGCTCATGCAATCGGCAAGACCGGCGTGAGGATCGTCGACCTGGAGCGCCAACAATCCCGAGCCACGGGTGGCACCACACCGATGTCTGCACTCAAGAATCAGCAACAACTGTGGCGTGTGCATCACGCTCGCTGCGACACCAGACCCTTACGCTCCGGCAATGACCACGAACCGCGACGAGTTAATCGTTGCCATGCAGGATCTCATGGATGCACACGGCTGGGGTCGTGAGGTCATGGACACCTCTGACGCTTTGCTCCGATACGGCATCACCCAGCTGAAGAGCGGTGTGGACTTCATGGAAACCATGGCGAAGGCCCCCACGGCGACCGAGCGCCAGGCCACCCAGGATGCGTTCCGGCGTATTACCGACGCACGGCACAAGCTGCGACTGCTCCTCCTGGATGTCTGTCTCCAACAGGGGATGTCGGCTCGCGAAGTCGGCGAGCGATGGGGCGTATCACGCCAACGCGTAGCGACCTTCGCTGCAGAATTGAAGAAGAACCGGAAGGACGGCCCCGAGCCTCACGCCGCAGCGTCGAACGCACTCACGCCGACCCGAACCATTTTGCAGTAGGTCATTTCGTAGCGCTCTTCGGCGAATGCGGCGCACGTTTGGCTGATTATCGGGCATTCTGGGTGAATGGAGCCGGTCAGGTTGAACGAAACGATGTACCATCGGAACGCAACTCCGCATACAGGAGGTCGAATGGCTTTCGGGATGGATTTGTCCCGGTGATCCTGTGGATCTCGCTGGCAAATCGGCGCGAGATCTCATCCGATCCGTCAAGCCCATCATCCCAGTATGACGTGGCGATGAACTCGGCCCTGTTGCCAATATCCGCCTTGGCGAGGGTCAGACCAAGGAAATGTGGGGTCTGGCGGTACTCCGGCAGCAATGAGTCAACGACCGTCGTCACAACGTCCGAGAGAGTGTCTAGGTCGAGGAAGAAGGACGTCTGCCGACATTTCATTCAACCACCCGCCCAATTCTCGCGGCCGCCCGCTCAGCAACCGTATCAGAGCGGTCAAACGTGCTTCGGAGGCCTGGTCCACGTGTCGACTTCTCCGGCACCGGCCCGCGCCCACCTTCGAAGCGAAGCTTCGAGACTCCTGGGGACCCAGGCCACCTACGCCATGCCATGCACGAAGGCCCACGACCTCTCAGGCAACCCTGTTCGGGAGTGCACGAATCACAGCAGGTGTGCGATTGGAGACCTCGATCGGCTGTAGATGTTCTCCAGGTGCGTGCACGCCATTCCCTCGGGTCTGCTGACTCCGTCAAGTGGTGCCGGTAGCCGCCGGACTCGGCCGTGGCACGGCGGCGTGCGGTGTGGTGGTGGTATCGGTCAGGCGGGTCCGGCGCTGGGTCCCGCGCGCCGGCGGGGTGACTCGGCTCAGTCGGGTGTCACCTGGAGCCCTCGTCGCAGT
>CAZULR010000179.1:0-5707 GCA_964621235.1 uncultured Acidimicrobiaceae bacterium | reverse complement strand
GACTCGAAGCCCATCTCGACCAGGAGCCGGTCCGCCGGTCCCTTGAGCGCGGCACCGGCCACGATGGGCGAGACGGCGATGATGTCGTCGCGGCGCGCCGCCAACGCGTCGGCGACGCCGGGCACGGCCAGCAGGGGATCGATCGAGACGACGGGGTTGGATGGGCAGACCACCACCGTGGAGGCCCCGGCGATCGCCTCGAGGACCCCCGGTCCCGGCCGTGCGGCGGTGGACCCCGCGAAACGGACTTCTTCGACCGCCACCTCGTGGCGCAGCTTCACGAAGTACTCCTGGAAGCCGACCTCGGCCCCACCGACCAGTCGCAGCCTGGTCCGGAGCGGATCATCTGTGACCGGCAGGAGGCGAATGCCCACCCCGAAGCGTTCGGCGAGCTCGGCGGTGACCGTGCCGAGCGTTGCGCCTTCGGAGAGGCGCTGGGTCCGGTACAGGTGGGTGGCGAGGTCCTGGTCCCCGAGATTGAACCACGTGATGCCACGGAGCCCGCCGAGGGACTCCATGACCCGCCACGTCTCGCCCTTGAGGCCCCAGCCGGTCTCGGGGTTGATGGCGTCGGCCAGGGTGTACATCACCGTGTCCAGATCCGGGGAGATGTGCAGACCGTGGAGGTCGGTGTCGTCGCCCACGTTGACCACCGCCGCCAGGTCGTCGGGCGGCACGACCTCGATCATGCCGCGCAGCAGGCGGGCGGCACCCACGCCCCCGGCGAGTGCGGTGATCACCGGACGCTGCGGACGACAGGGAGTGCTGGACGCATTGGCGAAGGCTACCCGGCCCCGTGACGGGCCCTGTCGGCGGTACGTGTCCTTCCCGTCGTGTGGTGCCAGGGGCCGTCGGGGATGTGCAAGGCTCGCGGCGTGCCGCCGGAGCAACCAGCGTCCGCCGCGAACTACCGGCTGTCCGTAAGGTTCGACGCCACACCGCTCCTCGGTCGGCCGACGGGTGTCGGCGTCTTCTGCGCCGGGGCCCTCGCCGGACTGGCGGGCCGGGACGACGTGTCGGTGGCTGCCTACGCGGTGAGCTGGCGCCGCCGGAAGGGCATCGACGCGCTCCTGCCCCGAGGGATCGGATCCGGCCAGCGTCCGATGCCGGCACGGCCGCTCCACGCCGCCTGGGCCCGATGGTCCCTGCCGCCCCTCGACTGGTTCGTCGGCCGCACCGACGTCGTCCACGGCTCGAACTTCGTGGTTCCTCCCTCCCGCGCTGCGGCGAGGGTGGTGACCGTCCACGATCTGACCGTCATCCGGTTCCCGGAGCTCTGCGACGCTCCGACCCTTGCCTATCCCGACCTCCTTCGGAGGGCGGTGGCCGAGGGGGCGTGGGTCCACACGCCGTCCAGGTTCGTGGCCGACGAGGTGGCTGCCGAGTTCGGCGTCGACCCGGAGCGGGTGCGGGCCGTGCACCATGGTGTGCCGGAGCTTCCCCCGCCACCGACGGGCGGTGACGGTGCGGACCGTGCCGTCTCCGGCGCCGGCGTCCCGGCGCTGCCCGCCGGATGTGACCGCTACGTCGTCGCCATCGGCACCGTCGAGCCACGCAAGGACTACCCGCTCCTCGTGAAGGCCTTCGCCGCGGTGGCCGCCGAGCACCCCGATGTGGCGCTGCTGATCGTGGGTGGCGACGGCTGGGGCATGGGGCCCTTCACCGAGGCACTCGACGCGTCGCCCGTGCGGTCCCGGATCCTCCGTCCCGGCTACCTCGACGGCGCAGCACTGGCGGCGACACTGCGTGGCGCCTCCGTGCTGGCCTACCCCTCCAGATACGAAGGATTTGGGTTCCCACCGCTCCAGGCCATGGCGGAGGGGGTTCCCGTGGTGGCCACCGCGGCCGGGGCGGTACCCGAGGTGGTCGACGATGGGGCATGGCTGGTTCCCCCGGGCGACGGGGACACACTCGCCGAACGGCTCGTCACCGCCCTGCACGGTGGGCCCGAGGTCGATGCGCTCGTCGCCCGGGGTCGCGAGCGGGCCACCGGATTCAGCTGGGACGCCTGTGCCGCAGGTCTCGTCGCCCTCTACCGGGATGCGGCACGCTCGAACGGCGGGCACCGGTGAGCCGCCAACGCGTCCTCCTCCTGGCCGAGCAGCTGCGACGCTCGGCGGCCGGCGGCATCGGGACCTACGTCCTCGGCCTGCTCCAGGGGCTCGACGCCCTGGAGGCGGCGGACCCGACGGGTGCTCCCGACCTCACGCTCACCGCCAGCCGACCTCCCCGGGGCCCCGGAGCGGACCCGCTCGCACTGCTCGGTCACGGGCTCCGCACCTCGGTCCTGTCCGGGCCGCTGCTGACGCGGGCCTGGGACCTCGGGCTCATCCGGGCCCCGTCCGGGATCGACGTCGTCCATGCCGTGTCGCTGGCCACCCTGGAAACGGGCCGGGTGCCGTTGGTGGTGACGGTCCACGACCTGCTGTGGCGTCGGATACCCGATGCCTACCCACCCCGCGGTCGTCGCTGGCACGAGGCGGCGCTCCGGCGGGCGCTGCGGAGGGCTGCGCACTTCGTGGTGCCGGCCGACGTCGTCGCCGCGGACCTGGTGGAGGCCGGCGCGTCGCCGGACGCGATCACCGCCATCCCGATGGGGTCCGACCACCTGCCGCCGCCGGACCGGCCCGCCGCCGCGGCCCACCTGGCCTCGCTCGGGGTGCACGGTCCGTACCTGCTGTGCGTGGGCACCCTGGAGCCCCGCAAGAACCTCCCGCGCCTCGTCCAGGCCTACGAGGCCGTCCGGTCCCAGCTTCCCGAACCGTTTCCCCTGGTCATCGTCGGCCCGTCGGGCTGGGGGGAGCAGGTGGCATCCGGAAAGGGCGTCGTGCTCGCGGGATCCGTGTCATCCACCGAGCTGGCCGGCCTCTACGCATCGGCCCACCTCCTGGCGTACGTCCCCCTGATCGAGGGCTTCGGCCTTCCTCCCGTCGAGGCGATGTCGGTGGGGACCCCGGTCGTCGCCAGCCCACTGCCGAGTACCGGAGGGGCGGCGTTCGAGGTCGACCCACGGGACACCGCGTCCATCGCCGCCGGGCTCCTGCACGTGGCCTCCGACGGGCCGACCCGACGGGACCTGGTGGAGCGGGGGACGGTCCGGGCCGCCGAGCTGTCCTGGACGTCGATCGCTCGTCGTCACCGAGACGTGTGGGATCTCGTGTCGGGCCGCGACCCCACCGGCGACGGGGCGGGGGCGTGACGGCGCCCGACACTTCGGGCGGGTCGGCCGCACTTCGTGTGGCGCTCGACGTGAGCGCCGTCCCCGACCGGCCGGTGGGCGCCGGGTACTACGTCCTGGAGTTGGCCCGTCAGCTGGCCACCCGGGCCGACGTCGACCTCGTCCTGTTCAGCCGATCGGCCGATGAGGCGCGCTGGGCGCCACTGGTGGCCCCCGGCGACCTGTGGGCGTCGGCCCCCGGGCCCCGCCCGCTCCGGTTGGCCTGGGAGCAGCTGCGCCTCGGGTCGCTCATCGGAGGATCCGGTGCCGACGTCCATCACGGTCCCCACTACACGATGCCCCGATGGTCGCCGGTGCCGTCGGTGGTGACGGTCCACGACCTCAGCTTCTTCGACGCCCCGGAGTGGCACGAGCGGTCCAAGGTCGCCCTCTTCCGGAGGGCCATCGTGCGGGCGGCGAAGGACGCCGTGGTAGTCGTCTGTCCCAGCCAGGTCACGGCCGATGGTCTGCGGACGTGGTGCGAGGTGGACGCCGAGGTGGTCGTGGCCCCCCACGGTGTCGATGCGGAGCGTTTCCGGCCGGAGGAGCCCTCGCCCGGTGAGGACGCCTCCCTGCTGGCCGGCGTCGACGCCCGCCTCACCTCGGGCCGGCCGCTCGTGGTGTTCGTGGGGACGCTCGAGCCGCGCAAGGACGTGCCGACGCTGGTGCGGGCCTTCTCCGCCGTGGCCGGACGCCACCCGGACGCACTGCTGGTCCTGGCGGGGGGACGGGGATGGGGCGGTGACGCGGTGGACGCCGCCGTGGCATCGTCGGGTCTGGGCCCGCGCATCGTCCGCACGGGGTACGTGGAGAACCGGGTGATCCCGGCCCTCCTCCGCGCGGCGACGGCGGTCGTCTATCCGTCGCTGTACGAGGGCTTCGGCCTGCCCGCCCTGGAGGCGCTGGCCTGTGGTGCCCGCCTGGTGACAACGACCGGGACGGCCATGGCCGAAGTGGCGGGAACGAGTGCCCTCCTCGTCCCACCGGGAGACGTCGGTGCACTGGGAGAGGTCATCGACAGCATCCTCAGCGGTCGCCTCGACGATCGGGCGGTGTCCGAGCGCCGGTCCGAAGGTTTCGCCATCGCCGCCGCCCACACCTGGGAGGCGAGCGCCGACATCCACGTGGGCGCCTACCGGACGGCGGTGGAACGGGGGCGCTGACGCGGGATCGCTCAGGGGGTGCGCACAGCCAGTAGGGTGCCCGTCGTGCGCTCCCTGATCACCGGCGGTCGCGGCTTCGTGGGCACGTGGCTGGCCGACCATCTCCGCAGCTCCGGCGACGACGTCGTCCAGATCGACCAGGAGGTCGAGATCACCGACCCCGCCGCGCTGTTGGCGGCGGTCCGGTCTGCGGCGCCCGACGCCATCTACCACCTGGCGGCGATGACCCACGTCGGCCAGTCGTGGGACGAGCCACTGCGGGTCCTCGAGGTGAACGTGCTCGGCACGGGCGCCCTGCTGGCCGCAGCCCGGGAGTGCGGCACGGACCCCCGAGTCCTGGTGACGAGCTCCGCCGAGGTCTACGGCGCGGTGACCGATCCCTCGAAGCTTCCGCTGACCGAGGAGTCGCCGACGGCTCCGCTCACTCCCTACGCCGCCTCCAAGCTCGCCGCCGAGGCCCTGTGTGCCCAGGCATGGCTCGGGCACGGTCAGCACGTCGTGACCGTCCGACCGTTCAACCACATCGGGCCAGGCCAGTCACCGAACTTCGCCGTGTCGGCCCTCGCCAAGCGCATCATCGACGCCGAACGCTCCGGAGCCTCCGAGATCCCGGTGGGCAACCTGACCGCCAGGAGGGACTTCACCGATGTCCGGGACGTCGTGCGGTCCTACCGGCTGCTCATCGAATCGGGGGAGCCGGGGGCCGTCTACAACGTGTGCTCCGGTCGGGACGTGGCCATCCAGGACATCGCCGACCGCCTCCTGGCGCAAGCGGGAAGCTCGGTGCGGCTCGTGCAGGACCCGTCGTTGATGCGACCCGTCGAGGTGCCGGTCCTGCGCGGTGACCCGAGTCGACTCACCGCATCGACCGGCTGGACGCCGGAGCTGCCCCTCGACCGGACGCTGGCCGACGTGCTCGCCCACTGGCGCGCCGTCCCCGCCTGACTCGCCGTCCACCCCCCGTGCCGACGCCGTCCGTCGGCCTCCGTCCCGACGGCGGTCTGGTCCGCCGCCCCGTTCGGGCGGTGAGCGAGACGGTGGCCGCGCACGCGGAGAACGGCCCGCACGTGGCGGGCCGTTCTCTCGGGGGACCGAGGGGGATCGGTCCCTGCTGGACCGGGCCTCGAAAGCTCACCGGTCCGGGCGCCGTCCGGTAGGGGGGTACCGGCGGCGTCAGGATGCGTCGCTCAGGCGACGGCGGTGGGTCGCTTGCTGCGGATCTGCGTGCGGGCGTCCTTGGCCTGCACGTGCGCCTGCTTGGCGATGTCACGTGCCTGGGCGGGAAGCCGGTCCTCGAAGGGGGCGAAGACGGCCTCGACCCGCTCGA
>CAZULR010000178.1:0-5718 GCA_964621235.1 uncultured Acidimicrobiaceae bacterium | reverse complement strand
ATCTGACTCCTTCTCAGAACTTTCCGACGAGGTGCTCGACGATGGGACCGAGGGCGAGCACGGGGAAGTAGGTGAGGCCGACGATGAGGACGGCGATGCCGGCGACCAGCACGGCGAACAGCGGCGTGCCGGTTGGGAAGGTGCCCGCCGACGCCGGGATCCTCTGCTTGCGCCCGAGCGACCCGGCGATGGCCAGGACCGGCACCATGAGGGCGAACCGTCCGACCAGCATCGAGATGCCGAGCGTGGTGTTGTACCAGTCGGTGTTGCCGTTCAGGCCGGCGAATGCTGAGCCGTTGTTGTTCCCGGCCGAGGTGAAGGCGTAGGTCACCTCGGTGAGGCCGTGCGGTCCCGGGTTGTAGATCGAGGCCAGTGACGAATGCATCACGACCGAGATGGCGGTGAAGAGCAGTATGACGAAGGGCGCCATCAACAGGTAGAGCACGACCAGCTTCATCTCCGCCGCCTGGACCTTCTTGCCCAGGTATTCGGGCGTCCGCCCGACCATGAGGCCGGCGATGAACACCGCCAGCAGCGCCATGATCAGGATGCCGTAGAGCCCGGAGCCGTCCCCACCCGGGCTGACCTCGCCGAGCTGCATGTTGAAGAGCAGGACGGCACCGCCGAGGGGGGTGAAGCTGTCGTTGGCAGCGTTGATCGATCCGGTGGACGTGCCCGTCGACGAGGAATTGAAGAGGGCGGAGATGATCGGACCGTTGCGGACCTCCTTGCCCTCCATGTTCCCGCCCGGCGATGTCGCACTCACCGTCTGGGTGACGTGGGCCTGGCCGATGTGGATGTTGCCGTTGGCCTCGAGCGGCATGACCAGGGCGGCACCGATGGCCCAGAGCGCCACCATCGCACCGAGGACGGCCAAGCCCTGCCTGCGGTCCCTGGCCATCTTGCCGAACGTCCAGCCCAGGGCGAAGGGGATGCTCAGCAGCAGCCAGTTGCTGATGATGTTGGTCAGCCCGGTCGGGTTCTCGTAGGGGTGGCCGGCGTTGGCGTTCATGTACCCACCACCGTTGGTGCCGAGCTGCTTGATGGCCTCCTGGGAGGCCACCGGGCCGCCGGGGATGTTCTGGTGCTGGCCGGTCAGCGTGGTGATCGCATGGCTGGCGTGGAGGCTCTGCTCGGCCCCCTGGGCGATGAAGATGATGGCGGCAACGATGGCGATGGGGAACAGGACCCGGGTGATGATGCGGACCAGGTCGACCCAGAAGTTGCCGAGGGTGTTGGTCTTGTTGCGGGTCAGGCCGCGGATGAGGGCCACGGCGACGGCCATGCCGGCGGCGGCCGAGGTGAACATCTCGACCACCAGTCCGGCCATCTGGGTGAACTGGGACATGGTGTCCTCACCGGCGAAGTTCTGCCAGTTGGTGTTGGTGAGGAAGCTGACCGCGGTGTTGAAGGACAACGGGGCCGAGACGGTGCCCAGGTGGTCGGGGTTGAAGGGCAGGTGGGCCTGGAGTCGCTGCATGCCGTAGAGGACGATCACCGAGACGAGCGAGAAGGCCAGGACCGAGATGGCGTAGACCGTCCACCGCTGTTCGCCCTCCTCGTTGACCCCGGTGATGCGGTAGACGAGACGCTCGATCGGCTTGAAGAACCGGTCGCCGGGGGCCTTCTCGTTCAGGAAGATCTTGGCCATGTACGACCCCAGGAGCGGAGTCGAGATGACCAGCATGACCACCAGGATGAGTACCTCGATGTAATTCTGGGACATCAGAGCTTCTCCGGGGCGACCAACGCGTAGATCAGGTAGCCCGTGACCACGATGGAGATGATCAGTCCGACGAGATTGTCGTAGCTCTTCATGCCGGGACCTCCTGCGCGGTCGTGGAATCGGTGTCGGTGTCGGTGTCGGTGTCCGGCCCCGGGCTCGTGCCCACCGGCTCGTCCCTGCCCACCACGCGCTCGCACAGGTAGACGAAGCCGACCATGAGGGCGAAGAACGCCACCAGGATCGCGATGAAGAGCAGGTCAACCACGGGTGCCTCCTGGGGTTGTCTCGGCGGTGGAGTGTGAAGTCACCAAGCCACGATCACACGGGCCTCCAGGCGCGTGAAGAGGACTTTGTGCGTTGTTTACGCCCGTCGGCTGGATGTTTACGGGGCTGTTACACCGGAGCTGGCGCAAGGCGCCAAGTGGCGGCGGGCGTCTCTGCCTGGCGGGCCCCGTCAGTCGCGGGCCGGTCGGGCGAGGACCAGGACGATCTGGGGGCCCTCGTCGCCGGGGTCATTTGAGTCGAGCTCCCCCTCCCACACCGGCGCGAACCCGACCCTGTCGAGTACCGCCAAGGACCGGAGGTTGGCCCGGTGGACGGCCACGACGCAGGCCGTGGCGTCCGGATACCGGTCCCAGGAGTCGTGCACGAAGGTGGCGATCGTCCGGGTGCCCAGGCCCCTTCCGATGTGCCCCGGATCGCCGATCAGGTAGTCGATGCCGAAGGCGTCGAGGGGAACGTCAGCGGGCGCCAGGGCCGCTCGCCAGGCAGGCTCGTCCCCGAGGAGGTAGCGCTGGACGAGGCCGACCGGCGTACCTCCGACGGTCACGACGCGGACCTCAGTGCCGTCGGTGCCGTCGACCACCGGGCCGTAGGCGGCCTCGAGATCGTGGGGTCCGTGGGCGTCACGCCACCACGGCGCCACGTGCGGCTCGTCCAGCCATGCCGCCACCATCGTGAAGTCCTCCCTGGTCAGCGGGCGGAACCCGGGCCCATCGCCAGCCACCTCCATCACACCCTCAGGCGGTGTCGCCCTGCCACTCGGCCAGCTCGATGGTGACGCCCTGCGGGCCGAGCACGAAGACCAGGCGCCGGTCGTGGAACTCGAGCACCTCGTTGCGGACGTGCACCCCGGCGGTCCGCAGCCGATCGAGGGTGGCGTCGAGGTCGTCTACGGCGAAGCAGACGTGGTTGACGCCGAGGCGGGCCAGATCGGCCTCGTGGGGATCGGGCCGGGGCGAGGGACGGTGGAACCGGAGGAGCTGCACCTCCTGGTGCGTGGGGGCGCCACGGAGCTCGAGGGTCACGTGGTCGGCCTGCCAGTCCTCGATCCCCATGTAGGCCGACATGGCGGGACCACTGACGACCACGCGTTTGGTCTCGACGAAGTCCAGGAGCCCGAAGAACCCGACGGCGCCGTCGAGGTCCTCCACGGCGAGCGTCACGTGGTCGAACCCGGCGTGTCGTGGGACGCCCATGGAGCCATGGTAGGACGTTCGGCCCGTTCCGGCCCGATCGATCGCTCCCGGTCGCCCGCCTCGCCCCGTCCGTTCCGCCCTCTAGCTGGTGCGGAACGCCCGGGAGACGTCGACGCCGAGGTCAGGGATCGGCTTGTCGGTGGCGAACCGGTAGAGGATCGTCCGCATGTACATACCTGCCGCGGCCGCATACATGGCGACCCCGAGCAGCGCGGCGAAGCCGAGCACGGCGACGGGGACCCCGACGAGGGGCACGCCGGCGACGGAGGCCACGATACCGAGCGCCAGGACGGCGGCGGCGGCGAGCGACAGGCCGAGGAACAGGAAGCCGAAGCGCAGCCCGCCGCGGGCGACCGTGCCGAACCGCTGGCGGAGGATCGACGAGGACCGCTTGAGGGCCTCGATGGGTCCGACATCCTCGAAGGCGAGGACGGGGACGACCATGAACGTGGCCACCGCCCAGGCGAGTCCGCCGGCGACACCGATGATCCGCCCGATCAGTCCCAGGCGCTCCTCGAGCATGCGGATGACGGTGCCGACCACGGCAGACAGGATCGCCCACTTGAAGATGGTGCCCTTGCGCTGCCAGGCCTGGCCGAGGGCCCCGGCCACGGTTGGGTCCCGGCCCTCGATACGGTCGGCCGCCGCGAAGCACAGGGCGACGTTGAAGATGAGGGTGGCGGAGGTGGCGACCACGCTGGCGACGATGAGGGCGATGAAGATGGCGATGCCGGAGTGACTGGCGACGACCGCAACCGGCACCGTGATCACGACGAACGTGACGAACGCCGTCGCCGCGGCCATGACCGGCAGCCAGATCATCTGGCGGTCCTGGCGGAACAGCTCGAGGGACGCCTTCAGGATCGCCTTGCCTGTGGGGTTGCTGCTCGCCATGGATCCCGTCCTCCGATCGTCCGACACCAGGTGTTTCCTATCGACATCTGCGGCACCCACCTTGAGGCGGCGGCAGCCCGGAGGCGAGCGCGTCGGCCGTCAGCCGTCAGGCCGGTGCGGTAGCTCCGATGGCGAACCCCGCCACTCCGCAGGGCGCCGCTCGAGATAGGCCAGGACACCCTCCCGGGCGTCCGGATGGGCCATGAGGAGATGGTGCAGCCGGGTCTCGAGCTCCCCGACGTCGGCCCGGCTGCGCTCCCAGCTGTCCCAGAGCAGCTGCTTGCTGGCGGCCACGGCGAGCGGTGCTGCGTTGACGGCCACGTCCCGGGCCAGCTCGAGGGCGGCGGGCAGTACCTCGTCGTTCGGCAGCACCTGCCGGCACACCCCGAGTTCGCGCATCGCCGGACCGTCGAACGTGCGACCGGTCAGCAGAATCTCGGCCGCGGCCGACTGTCCCACGATGCGGGGCAGCGTCCAGTGTGAGTAGGCGTCCCCCATGACCCCACGCCGGACCTGGACGATGCCGTACTTGGCGTCGGCGGCCATGATCCGCAGGTCGCACTGGAGCGCGAGGGTGAGTCCCAGGCCGATGGCGTGCCCGTTGACGGCGGCGATCACCAGCTTGCGGACCTGCCACGGTGGCATCGGTACGGCACCCGCGCTGAACGTCGCAACTTCCCGGGGTGCGAAGGTGGCGCCACCCGCCGACAGGTCGGCACCGGCACAGAATGCCGGCGGGGCACCGGTCACGACGACCACGCGCACCTCGTCGTCGGCGTCGCTCCGACGGAAGGCCTCGCCGAGTTCCTCGCCCATGCCGTCGCCGAAGGCGTTGCGGACCTCGGGCCGGTCGAGCGTGATGACCGCGATCCCGTCTGCGACCTCGACGCGGACCGTACGGAAGGTCACCTGCGGGGGCCGCAGCGGGCGGACGTCAGACGCACGGCGTGGTGCTCCTCATCCGGGACAGTATCGCCCGTGGACGGGGCCGGCGCCCGCCCCTGGGCCGGTCCCAGCTCGCCCCCGGACGGTGCGGGGCCCGGCTGGGTGCCAAGATGGCGGACCGGGGCGGCCCACCGACCGGTCACGTCGTCGCCCCCCGACCGAGGATGGGTCCCAGCGCCATGAACTTCGATGACAGCCCCGACGATGCGCGGTTCCGTGCCGAGGCGCGGGCATGGCTCGAGGGCCATGCCGAGCGACGGCGGGGCCTCGGTGACTGGTCACTGAACCACGAGGCCCCCGACTACGTGACACGCTGCCGGGCCTGGCAGC
This sequence comes from uncultured Acidimicrobiaceae bacterium, assembly GCA_964621235.1. Lineage (GTDB taxonomy): Bacteria > Actinomycetota > Acidimicrobiia > Acidimicrobiales > RAAP-2 > Bog-756. The sequence goes on along the minus strand of CAZULR010000178.1, from coordinate 345 downwards.
ACACGCTCTACGAGGGTGGCTGGGGAGCGATCACCTGGCCGGTCGAGTACGGCGGACGCGGCGAGTCGGCGTGGCGTCAGACGATCTTCAACCAGGAAGTCGCCGGGTTCGACGTCTCGGTCGGTGTGTTCTCAGTAGGAATAGGCATGTGCGGGCCGACGCTCATCGCCCACGGCTCCGAGGAGCAGAAGCACCGGTATCTCGGGGCGATGCTCCGTGGCGAGGAGGTGTGGTGCCAGCTCTTCTCCGAGCCCGATGCGGGCTCCGACCTCGCCGGGCTGAAGACCCGCGCGGTCCGCGACGGGGACGTCTTCGTGGTCAACGGCCAGAAGGTGTGGACGTCGG
>CAZULR010000177.1:0-5722 GCA_964621235.1 uncultured Acidimicrobiaceae bacterium | reverse complement strand
TGGCGCGACACGGTGGACCGGGGGACCGGGCCCGTCGGGCGCAGACTGCAGCAGGTCGGGATCTCCGCCGACGTGCTGACCGCCACGGGGCTGATCTCGGCCGGAGCCACCGCGGTGTCGGTGGCCACGGGCCACTTCCTGCTGGCGCTGGTGTTCCTCATCCTGACCGGGCTCCACGACCTGCTGGACGGGCCGGTCGCCAAGGCCTCCGGCACGTCGTCGGTGCGCGGTGCGTTCTTCGACTCGGTGACCGACCGCGTCGCTGACGCGCTGATCCTCGGTGGCATCGCCTGGTACCTGGTCTCCGCGCACCCCGGCCACCTCGTTCTGCTGCCGTTCGCCGTCCTGGCCGTCACCTCCCTCGTCTCGTACCAGCGTGCCAAGGCCGAGTCGCTCGGCATCTCGGCCAAGGGCGGGCTGATGGAGCGGGCGGAGCGCATGATCCTGCTGGGCATTGGGTTCCTGTCGGCGTCGTTCCTGGTGCCTGTGCTGTGGGTGATGCTGGTGCTGACATCGGCGACCGCCGTCGGGCGGTTCGTCAAGGTGTGGCGCCTCGCCGAGGCTCCGCCGACGGCCGCCGCACGGCGGGTCCGCCGCACGCGGACCGGCGTGCGCACCACCTCGTGGGGCACGTCCCGTGCCGCGGGGCGCACCACGTCGACGTCGGCGTCCCGTTGGAGGGCGCGTCGACAGGGTGAGCTGTCGAGCCGGTCGGGTCGGACCTGGAGGGCCCGCCAGGCCCGTGCCGGGTCCCGCCAGCGGACCGGTCGGCGCCATGGCTGAGCAGCGCCGCGCCGGCATGGGCTGAGGACCGATGGACACGGGGCAGGTCGTCTTTCGGACGTACACGACGCTGGGCAGCTGCATCGCCGCGCTCCCCGAGCCGGTGGCGCTCGGCCTCGGCAACGTGGTGGGTGACGTGCTGTACCGCGTGCGCCACGAGCACCGGACGATGGTCAAGGCCAACCTGGCGCGTGTGCTGGGTGCCGAAGGGGGCGACGCGCAGCTGCTCGACCGCTGGGCGCGCCGCTCCTTCCGCGCCTACGCCCGCTACTGGGTCGAGGGCGCCCGCCTCCCGGGCACGTCACCCGACGAGGTCGTCCAGCACACGTTCGTGGACGGCCTCCACCACCTCCACGAGTCGAGCGCCACCGGCCGCGGGACGATCCTGGCCCTGCCGCACATCGGGAGTTGGGAGTACGGCGGCGCCTTCCTGGCCACCCAGGAGCTGCCGATGACCGCGGTGGCCGAGCGGATCGAGCCTCCGGCCCTGTTCGACTACTTCGTCGAGCAGCGCGCCGCCATGGGCCTGACGATCGTGCCGCTCGGGCAGCAGTCGGGCGGCACGATCCTGTCGACGCTGCGCGCCGGCGGCCTCGTGGGACTGCTGTGTGACCGGGACATCGAGGGAACCGGGATCGAGGTGGACTTCTTCGGCGAGCGCACGACCATGCCGGCCGGACCCGCCACGCTCGCCCTGCGCACCGGGGCCACCCTGTGCACCGGTGCCGTCTACAGCGGCCCCGGCCGCGACCACCGGGCCATCGTGGAGCCACCCCTCGACACCACCCGCACCGGACCGCTCCGCAAGGACGTGGCGCGCCTCACCCAGGAGATCGCCACGCGGCTCGAGGGCCTGATCCGCCGGGCGCCCGAGCAGTGGCACGTCTTCCAACCCCTGTGGCTGGCGGACCGCCCCACCGAGGTGCCGGCGGCGTGAGTTGGACCGGATTCACCCGACGCGGGCGCCGACCGGGGAGGAACGCCCCCCTCCCCGAGCACCGCTCCGATGGGACGGTGACGACCGAGGCACCGGCCGAGGTGCCTGAGCTGGCGGCCGACGGCAACGCCGCCGGCGCCACCTACGGCGCCAACGGCAACGGCAACGGCACCTACGGCGCCAACGGCAACGGCACCTACGCCGCCCTCGGCAATGGCAGCGCCTTGACCAATGGCGACGGGCGGTATGTGGAGCACGACGACCGAGACCTCGATGCCGTGCTCGGCCTCGAGTTCGAGCCGAACCTCCCGCCGACCGGTGACGCGGCGGCGCCGTTCCGGGCGTCACCCGGGTTCCGGCCGGCCGCGCTCCACGAGGCCGACGTCGTGGCGGTGGTGTCGGTGACGGGCCACCTGGTCTTCGTCAGCGCGTCGGCCGAGCGGCTGCTCGGCTACGACGTCAGCGACGCCGTCGGTCTCGATGCACTGGCCCTGTTCGAACCTTCGAGCCAGGAGACGATGGAGGACCTGTTCGACGACCTGGTGGCCCGGCGTCGCCTGGCCGTGTGCCTCGAGGTCCGCTGCCGTCGGGCCGACGGTGGAGAGCTGGACTTGGAGCTCCAGGCCGACAACCACCTGGAGGACCCCGTGGGTGGGATCCTCGTCACCCTGCGGGACATCTCGGAGCGCAAGCGGCTCGAGGCACGGGTCCGTGAGCAGGACCGTCGTCAGGACGCGCTCATCGAGTCGCTCGCCGACGGGCTCGTCATGGTGGATCGGGACGGCACGGTGGTGCGCGTCAACGAGGCGTTCGAGGTCATGTTCTGGGCCCCCCGCACGCGGGTGCTCGGGCGGTCGTTCGAGGACCTCCTCGACGAGGCGGTGGACCGGGGGGTCGAGCTCTTCGACGAGTCCGGCGCGACGGTGGCGATCGAGGAGCACCCGCTGCTCGTGGCCCTGTGGCGGGGCCGACGGGTCCAGGGCACCGTCCTCGGGTTCCGCACCGGGGACGGGCAGGCCCGCTGGGTGCGGATCGGCGCCCAGGCGATCCTGGGCGCGGACGGCCGGGTCACCGGGGCGGTCGGCACCTTCACCGACATCACCGACGTCAAGCGGTCGGCGTACGCGTTGCGCCAGGAAGAGGAGTTCCTGCGCGTCCTGCTCGACACGCTCGACGAGGGGATCGTGGCCTGCGACTCCGAGGGCCGGATGACGATCTTCAACCCGGCGGCGCGCCGGCTGCACGGACTCGACGACGACGTGGAGCCGATCGGGCGCGTCCCCTCGACCCGGTGGATCCTCCGGGCCGACGGCACCCCGATGGACCCGCAGGAGAACCCCCTGGTGCGGGCCATGTCGGGGGAGCGGATCCGCAACGCCGAGATCGTGCTGGCGCCGCCCGAGGGCGACCAGCGCAAGGTCAGCGTCAACGGCCAGGCTCTCGTCGACGAGGACGGATGGAAGCTGGGGGCAGTCGTGGCCATGCACGACGTCACCGAGCAGAAGCGCAACGAGGAGCGGTTGGCCGACCTCGCCCACCACGACCCGCTGACGGGGCTGGCCAACCGCACGCTCCTGGCCATGCGGATGCGCGAGTCGGTCGACGGGCTGCGCGACGGGAGGCCGACGGACGGCGGGCCGCGCGCCCCGGATGCCGGCGAGTTCGACCGGGTGGTACCCGAGCATCCGGGTGTGGCGGTCTACCTGCTCGACCTCGACAACTTCAAGGAGGTCAACGACGAGTTCGGTCACGAGGTCGGCGACGACCTGCTGGTGGCCGTGGCCCGCCGCCTCCTGGCCATCGTTCGCCCGACCGACACCGTGGCGCGCCTCGGAGGCGACGAGTTCGTGGTCGTCTGCGAGATCGAGAGCGGCGAGCAGGAGATGCTCGCCATCTCCCAGCGGATCTCCTCCGCCCTGGCCCGGCCGTACCGGATCGACGGGCGCACGCTGGTGGCCGCCGCTTCGGTGGGTGGGGTCTTCGTCGACGATGCCGACACCGACCCGTCCAAGCTCCTGAGCCTGGCCGACGACGCCATGTACGGCGTCAAGTGGAGTCGACGCCGGCAGCGCCGCTCCATGACGGACTGAACCGGCGGTGGTCGCCGGGGGACAGGGTGCCGAGGGGCTGCGCGTGGCCCTGGTCTGCCCGTACAGCCTGTCGCGCCCGGGAGGCGTGCAGGGCCAGGTGCTCGGCCTGGCCCGCAGCCTGGTCGGACGGGGTCACGAGGTGACGGTCTGCGCGCCGGTCGACCGGGCCGGCGACGTACCGAAGGGGGTCCGCTTCGTCGACGCCGGACGGTCGACGGCGTTGCGGGCCAACGGCTCGGTTGCCCCGGTGGCCCTGTCGCCCCGGAGTGCCAGTCGTGCGGCCCGGGAGGTCCGTGACCTGGCACCTGACGTCGTGCACATCCACGAGCCGTTCGCCCCGGGACTGCCCTACGCCCTGCTGACCGGTTCGGCGCCGGTGCCGATGGTCGGGACGTTCCACCGCAGCGGGGGCAGCGTGCTGTACACCCTGCTCGCGCCGGTCACCCGGTCGCTCGCCCGCCGGCTGGCCCTCCGCTGCGCCGTCTCCGAGGCGGCGGCGGCCACCGCCTCCCATGCCCTGGGGGGTGAGTTCGAGGTCCTCTACAACGGCGTCGAGGTCGACCGCTACGAGGCCGTGGCGCCCTGGGCGACCGACGGGCCCACGGTTCTGTTCCTCGGTCGCCACGAGGAGCGCAAGGGCCTCGCCGTCCTGCTGGACGCCTGGCGGGCCGTCACGTCGGCCCGGGTCGGCGGCGGCCGGGACCCGGTGCTGTGGGTGGCCGGCGACGGCCCGGCGACCGGGGAGCTGCGGGAGCGCCACCCGGAGTCTTCCACGGTCCACTGGCTCGGAGTCCTGTCCGAGGAGGAGAAGGACCGCCGCCTGGTCGCCGCCGACGTCCTGGCCGCCCCGTCGCTCGGCGGCGAGTCCTTCGGACTGGTCCTGGTCGAGGCCATGGCCGCGCGCACCGTGGTGGTGGCCAGCGACATCGACGGCTACCGGCAGGCGGCCGGAGGCTGCGCCGTCCTGGCCGCACCGGGCGAGCCGGACTCGCTGGCATCCGCTCTCAGCGGGGTGCTCGACGGCACGCTCGCCCTCACGGACGGCGACCGGAGGGCGTGGCTGGAGGCGGGCGCCGCCCGGGCCGGTGGATGGTCCATGGCGTCGCTCGCCGCCCGATACGAGGAGCACTACCGGTCGCTCGTGGTCGGGAGTGGGTCGTGAGCGGCCCTACACTGCTCGGACGATGACCACCTCCCCCGAACGACCAGGTTCATCCGGTACCTCCGGTGGTGCCTCCGGTGGATCGGGTGCCTCCGGTGGCGCTTCCCGCTCCGGCGGGCAGGGTTCCGGGAGCCGGAGCGGCGGGGGCTCGGGTAACCGCCGACGTCGCAGCGGGGGGAGCGGGGGGAGCGGTGGAGGCCAGGGACAGTCGGCGTCGGGGCGCAACGGTGGCCGGGGGCCCTCCGGACAGGGTGGCGGCAAGGGCGGATCCGGCCGGGGCGGCAACCGTCCCGGGGGGCAGCAGCGGTCGTCGTCCGGTGGTCGTCGGCCGTCCGGCCAGGGTGGCAATCGACAGGGTCAGGGACGCAGCGGTCAGTCGCACCAGGGGGGAGCGCGCGTGGCCGCCGCGACCGCTCCAGTCGTCGCCCGGGTCGATCGCACCGCCGAGCTCGCCGAGGAGGCCGCAGCCGCCGCCAACCGGCGCAAGGCCCTCCTGCTCACCCTCGTCCCCGGGGCGGTCGTCGGCGTGCTGGCGGCCATCGTCGTCACCGTGCTCGGACTGCCGCTCGTCGCCGTGCTCGTGCTCGTCGTGGTCACCCTCGGCGGGGCCGCCGCGGTGTGGTCCACGGCGCCGGCCCGTGTGCTCGCCTCCCTCGGAGCGTCACCGAGCACCGAGACCGAGCACCCCCGCCTGCACAACCTGGTCGACGGCCTCTGCGCCACCATGGGGCTCGACCGCCCGGCCATCGC
>CAZULR010000176.1:0-5755 GCA_964621235.1 uncultured Acidimicrobiaceae bacterium | reverse complement strand
CCCCGGCGGTGGCCTCGACGGCGAAGTCCTCGTGGACCGAGCCCACGGTGACGCCCTCGGGGTCGAGGACGACGCGGTAGTCGCCCGTCTCGGGGATGGCGCCGCCACTGGTGAGGGCCGCAAGGCGCGCCCCCCGGCGGGCCCGCAGTCGACCGTTGACCGCGTCGTGGTGGAGATGGGCCCCCCGGCGCCCGCGCCCGGTCTGGATGCCCCAGGAGGCCAGGTCCACCACCTGGTCGAACTCGTCGCGGGTGAGGCCGGCGAACGGCGCGGCCCGACGGACCAGGGCGAAGAGGGCGTCGACGTCCCACTCCCCGGCGGCGGCCACCTCGGCCACGACCTGCTGGGTCAGGACGTCCAGCGGGGCCACGGGCGGATGGAGCAGGTCGAGGTGCCCGGCCCGCACCGCCGCCAGGAGGGCCGTGCACTCGACCAGCTCGTCGCGGGTGAGCGGGTAGAGGCGACCGGAGGGCGTGCCCTCCACGTGGTGGTTGGCCCGGCCGACGCGCTGGAGGAATGTGGCGATAGCCCGGGGCGAGCCGATCTGGCAGACCAGCTCGACCGGCCCGACGTCGATGCCCAGCTCGAGGGAGGCAGTGGCGACGAGGGCCCGAAGGTCGCCGGCCCGGAGCCGCTGCTCGACGATCCGACGGCGCGCCGCGGAGAGGCTGCCGTGGTGGGCGGCGACCTGGAGAGCGGCGTCGACCTCGCCGCCCGACAGGGCGACGGCACCCTCCTCGGTGCCGAGTCGCAGGGCCAGCTGGTGGGCCACCCGCTCGGCCATCTTGCGCGTGTTGACGAAGACCAGGGTGGTGCGGTGCTCGAGTACGTGCCCGGCGATCCGGTCGAGGACGTCGGAGAACTGGGCGCCGCTGGCCACCGCCTCCAACTCGCTGTCAGGCAGTTCGATGGCCACGTCGAGGTCGCGGGCGTGCCCGCAGTCGATGACGGCCGTCGGGGCGGCGTCGTCGTCGACGCCCGACAGCAGACGGGCCACGACGTCGAGCGGCCGCTGGGTGGCCGACAGACCGATGCGCTGCAGCCGTCCGCCCCGTTCGGCCACCAGATGGGCCAGCCGCTCCAGGCTGAGGGCGAGGTGCGACCCCCGTTTGTCGCGGGCCAGCGTGTGGACCTCGTCGACGATGACCGTGTGGACGTCGCCCAGGACGGCGCGCGACGACGCCGCGGTCAGCAACAGGTACAGCGACTCGGGAGTGGTGACCAGCAGGTCGGGGGGACGCTTGCGCATGGCGGCGCGCTCCGCGGCCGGCGTGTCCCCCGTGCGGACGGCCACGGTGAGCGTGGGTGGCGCCAGTCCGATGCGCTCGGCCTCGGCGGCGATGCCGTCCAGCGGGGCCCTCAGGTTCTCCTCGACGTCGACGGCGAGCGCCCGGAGGGGCGAGATGTACACGACCCCCGGGCCCGGGGGAGGGGCGTCGGCGGCGCGCACGACGGTGCCGTCCGACTGGGCCCGGTAGGCGGCGTCGATGGCCACGAGGAAGCCGGTCAGGGTCTTTCCCGAGCCGGTCGGCGAGGCGACCAGGACGTCCTCGCCGGACAGGATCCGGGGCCAGGCCCGGCGCTGGGGCTCCGTGGCGCCTCCGGGGAACCGCCGTCGGAACCAGGCCGCGACGGCCGGGTGGAACTCGCCCGGGACGCCGTCCGTGTCGGCGGAGGTGGGACCGGCGTCACGGGACCGTCCGTCCTCCCCGGCGGGATCGACGTCGGCGGCCTCGGGGGCACCCGTCAGCGAGGTCCGGATCACCGGCCCATTCTACGGGCGGGCTGTCACGTCGGGCCGGGCCGCCCGGCCGTCCCTTCGGGGTGCGCGCAGGCGACCGGTGTGGACCCCCGGACGGACGGGTACAGCGGAGGACGGCCGGAGGTTCCGGCCGGGAAGGACCGGATCGTGGCAGGGGACGGCGTGACGGACGGGGCCCGGGACCGCGGGGAGCGGCGTCGGGCGGTGCTCGAGGGAGAGCACCGGCGCCTGGTGGAACTCCGCCGCGCCGTGAGCGGGGACGGCCTCGACGACCTCCGGCCGACGCTCCGGGAGCCGGCCCCGGCGGGGCGGCATCCGGCGGACACCGCCACCGAGGTGGCAGACCGCGAGCGGGACCTGGTCCTCCTCGGGCAGCTGGACCAGGAGTTACGAGACGTGGACGACGCCATCGGTCGGCTCGAACGCGGGGAATACGGGTTGTGCGAGTTGTGTGGTGGGCCCATCGGCACGGCGCGCCTCGAGGCGCTGCCGGCCACGCGCTTCTGCATCCGCCACCAGGTGTCGGCCGATCGGGGGGCGGGGGACACGGCATCGGTGTTCCTCTGATGAATCCCGTCGAACGGGCCCTCCGGCGGGTCGACGCAGTCCAGCAGCGGCACACGGTCCCGGCCTTCCTCTTCGGTGTGGTCAAGAAGTACGGCGACGACAACGCCGGCAACCTCTCGGTGCAGCTGACGTACGCGATGTTCGTGACCGTCTTCCCGCTGCTGCTCCTGCTGGTGTCCGTCCTCTCGCTCGTGCTCGGTGGCCATCCGGGACTGCGGCGCCAGGTCCTGCACTCGGCGTTCGGGCAGTTCCCCGTCATCGGGACGCAGCTGGCCCACAACGTCCACGCCCTGCACCGGTCCTCCGTCGTGGGCCTGGTGGTCGGAGTGGTCGGCCTCGTCTACGGCACCACGGGCCTCGCCCAGGCCGGCCTCTTCGCCATGGCCCAGATCTGGAACGTCCCAGGGGCCGTGCGCCCCGCCTACGTCGCCCGGCTGGCGCGCAGCTTCCTCTTCCTGGCCGTGCTCTTCGTGGGCCTGGTGGCCACCACCGCGCTCACGGGCTTCGGCACCTTCGGCCGGCACGATGTCTGGCTCGGACTGATCGGCGAAGTGGTCGCCGGTGCCGTCAACATCGCGGTGTACCTGACGGCCTTCCGGGTGCTCACACCCCCACAGGTGGAGACCCGGTGGCTGGTGCCCGGTGCCGTGCTCGGCGGCATCGCCTGGACGGTGCTCCAGGCGCTCGGCGGCTACGTCGTGGGTCACGACCTCAAGGGTGCCAGCGCCCTCTACGGCCTGTTCGGGCTGGTCCTCGGGCTCATCGCCTGGATCACGTTGGGTGTCCAGATGACCCTGTACTCGGCGGAGGTCAACACCGTCCTTCACCTGCGGCTCTGGCCGCGGGGCATGGTCCAGCCCCCATTGACGGAGGCCGATCAGCGGTCGGTGGCCCGGCAGGCCACGCAGAACCGGCGGCGGCCCGACCAGCGGGTGGTCACCTCGTTCGAGAACCGACCCATGAGCCAGGACGAGTTCCGGGAGGCCGGCTACCGCGAGGACGAAGGCTCGGCGGGGCTGACCGTGGCCTCACCGGGACGTGGCGACCCTGGCTGACCGGTTCGACCAGTCGACCGGTCGAACCGAGCCCCGGCAGTGCGTGTCGGGCCGACGCCGGCGCATGACCGGCGCTGGCCTGGGTAGAGGAGCCACATGGCCCTCACCCGACGAATCGCCCGCCCCCTCCTCGCCTCGGTGTTCATCGCCGACGGGATCGACTCCATCCGGGACCCGGAGCGCAGGGCCAAGGCCGCGCAGGCGGTCACCGTCCCCCTCGTCCGACGGGTGCCGGCCGTGCCCGACGATCCCGAACTGCTGGTGCGGCTCAACGGGGCGGTCCAGGTGGGGGCCGGTGTGCTCCTGGCCGTCGGGCGGCTCCGCCGACTCGCCGCCCTCGCCCTGATCGTCTCGATCGTGCCCACCACCTACGCGGCCCACCGCTTCTGGGAAGAGGAGGATGAGGAATTACGCGCCGAGCAGAAGGTCCACTTCCTCAAGAACGTCGGCCTGCTGGGCGGCCTCGTGCTCGCCGCCGTCGACACCGAGGGTGCACCTTCCCTCGGCTGGCGCGCCCACCGCCGTGCCGCCCGCATCGGTTCGGCCGTGGCCGTCGGACGAGCGGCGGGATCGAGCACGGCCAGGGACACGGCGGCCTCGGTGGCCGATGGCGCGGTCGTCATCGCCCAGCACGCCAGGGACGCGGCGGTCGAGGCGGGTCGTCACCTCGATGGCCCTGCAGCCCTCGCCTCGCTCGGCGCGCAGGAATTGGCCGCACGTACCGCCCGGAAGGCCGACCTGGCCGGACGGCAACTCGCCGACGCCCTGCCCGGAACCGGCCGGCATCTGGCTGTCGCCCTGGGAGGGGCCGGGAGCCGCGCCGCGGATTCCCTCTCCCGCGTCGCCCATGGGGGGGCGGAGACGGTGACGCCGTTCGTCGCAGCAGGCGCGGACCGGGTGGGCGACCTGGTCGATCGGGCCAGGGAGTCGCTCGACCGCTGACCGCGAGGCGTCAGTCCGGCCAGGTGCCCGTTACCCGCGCCACCCCGGCGGCACCGGCCCGGTCGACGACGGCGCGCACGGCGGCGAACAGCGCACCTTCGAGAGCGGCGCCGATCACCACGGCACCCCATCCCGCGGTGCGGTCGCTCGGTGCGGGCCTGCCGTCCTCGCCGGTGAGGCCGTGCCAGACCCGGTGGAAGAGCGCCCGGGCGACGAGTCCACCCCCGATGCCGATGAACATGGAGACGAGCCGGTAGGAGCGCCTGCTCACCGGAAGGCCCCGCTCACGAGCCCGTCCGTCGGGCCCGGTGCCGCCGGGCCAGTGCGAGCACGAGCAGGACGGCGATGGCACCGAGGACGACGCGGCGACGGTGATCGGTCGCCTGGTGCACCGATCGGTCGACGGGCTCCGGCGCCCGGCCCAGGTCGCCTTCGACGGCCCGCGAGGTCGCCTCGTGCGCCCGGTCCGTCGCGACCTGTGCAGTATCCTGGACCTGGGTCAGCGCGCTGGTGACCGCGTGGTGCGCCGAAGCTGCCGCGTCCTGGGCCTTCGTAGCGGCGCGTCCCTGCAGCTCCGTTGCCGGTCCATCCACGTTCATGGGCTCGCTCCTCGTGTCTGAGGCGCATTCACGCGCCTGTCCGTTCCGATGCCCGGGTCACCTGCCAGGCAAACCTCGTGGACGGGCGACACCGCGGCCGGGGCGGCGGGACACCGTCGTTTGGTCGATCGGCACCGGGGTAGTGCCCGCTGCACCCTGAGACGTGGAGGAACGACCTGATGAGTGATGCGGCAGAGTCCGTCGACTTCGGCGATGTGCGGGTGAACCGCGGAGACGGCGGTGAGACCCACCAGTCGGCGGATGGTGGGCGCCCCGAGCTCACGACCCGCCAGGGCGTGGTGGTCGCCGACGACCAGAACTCCCTCCGGGCCGGCCGACGGGGTCCGACGCTGCTCGAGGACTTCCACCTGCGCGAGAAGATCTTCCACTTCGATCACGAGCGCATTCCCGAGCGGGTGGTCCACGCCCGCGGGTTCGGTGCCCACGGATTCTTCGAGAACTACGAGCCCCTGGGCGAGCTCACCCGGGCCGACCTGTTCCAGCGGGCGGGTGAGCGCACGCCGGTCTTCGTCCGGTTCTCGACGGTCGCGGGCAGCAAGGGTTCGGCCGATCTGGCCCGCGACGTGCGTGGCTTCGCGACGAAGTTCTACACGAGGGAGGGGAACTGGGACCTCGTCGGCAACAACATCCCCGTGTTCTTCATCCAGGACGCCCTCAAGTTCCCCGACCTGATCCATGCGGCCAAGGAGGAGCCCGACCGCGGGTTCCCCCAGGCCCAGACGGCCCACGACAACTTCTGGGACTTCGCCTCGTTGATGCCGGAGTCGACCCACATGCTGTTGTGGGCCATGTCCGACCGGGCCATCCCC
>CAZULR010000175.1:0-5772 GCA_964621235.1 uncultured Acidimicrobiaceae bacterium | reverse complement strand
TGGCCAAGCTCGTCACCCGCTTCTACGACCCGACCGAGGGCCGGGTCACCATCGATGGACACGACCTGCGCGACGTCACCATGCGGTCGCTCCGCAGCCAGCTGGGCGTCGTGCCCCAGGAGCCGTTCCTGTTCGCCGGGACCATCGGCGACAACATCGCCTTCGCCCGGCCCGAGGCGAACGACGACGAGCTCGCCGAGGCCGTCGAGCGCGTCGGCCTCACCGACGTGATCGCCCGGATGCCGCAGGGGCTCGACACCGTCGTGCACGAGCGCGGCCAGACGTTGTCCTCGGGCGAGCGCCAGCTCATCGCCCTGGCCCGGGCCTTCCTGGCCCACCCACGGGTCCTGGTCCTCGACGAGGCCACGTCCAACCTCGACCTCCAGTCCGAGACGAAGATCGAGGCGGCACTCGACGTCCTACTCGAGAACCGGACGGCCATCCTCATCGCCCACCGGCTGTCGACGGCCATGCGGGCCGATCGGATCGCCGTGGTCGACGAGGGCCGCATCATCGAGGTGGGCAGTCACGACGAGCTCGTGGCCCGGGGTGGCCGCTACGCCGAGATGTACGAGACCTGGGTCAGCCAGGCCGACGCCGCCCAGCACGGGGCGGACGCAGGGGCCGCGCCTGCCGGCTGACCACCCGCCCTCACGGCGCGCGGTTCTGCTCCCAACTCGACCGTTTCCGCTCCCGTGGGCCGGGTACGGCTGCACGCAGCGTCCGAGGGACCGTCCTCGGAGTCCGTGATGGCACGAGGAGGCCTGTCCCATGGCAACGGCAACGTCGCAGAAGCAGAGGTCCGGTCGCAGGGCGACCCAGTCGACCAAGGATGCTCTGGCCATCCTCAAGGCGGACCACCAGGAGGTCGAGAAGCTCTTCGTCTCGTTCGGCAAGGCCGGGGACCGGGCCTTCAAGACGAAGCGACGGCTGGTCGACCAGATGATCGAGGCGCTGTCCGTCCACGCCTTCATCGAGGAGCAGGTGCTCTACCCGGCGGCACGGCACGACGTGGCGTCGGCGGGCGAGGACGTGCTGGAGGCGCTCGAAGAACACCACGTCGTGAAGTGGGAGCTGCAGGAACTGCTCGACCTCGACCCCACCGACGAGCGGTTCCCGGCCAAGGTCACCGTCCTGTCCGAGAACGTCCGCCACCACGTGAAGGAAGAGGAGCGGGAGCTCTTCCCCCTCCTACGCTCGAAGCTCTCCAAGGCACGGCTCCAGGAACTCGGGGTCCAGTTGGAGGAGGCACGGGCGGTCGCACCCCGTCATCCCCACCCCCGGCTGCCGGCGGGACGGCCCGACCACCTCTTCCAGGACGCCGTGAGCTCGGTCATCGACCGGACCAAGGAGGCCGTGGCGTCGGTGCGCTCCGCGTCGTAGGACCGCCGAGCCACGCCGCCACGGACCGCCGACGACTCCCGGTCGTCGGGAGCGTCAGGGACGCCGGCCCGTGAAGTCGAGCAGCCGGAGGGTGATCGGGGCGTCGTCGGGGACCGTTCCGGAGGGCCCGGAGCCGAAGATGCCGATCTCGCCGATGAACGGCGCCATGGGGAGCATGCTCTCGTAGATGCGCAGGGCCAGGTCGTCCGGGAGGGCCACGTCGGCACCGATCGCCGTGGCCAGGTCCCAGGCGTGCAGGGTCAGGTCACCGGTCCGGAACTGCACGAGCTGCGACGCCGGGACGTCACCGACGATGTGGTGGACCACCAGGTCCCAGTCGTCGACGGCCCGCATCCGGGTCAGCTGGTCATCGACCGACGCCCGGCACCGGTCGATGAGGTCGTCACCGAACTCCTGGCCCCAGAGGGCCCTCGCCTCCTCCTGGGTGGCGCCGTCGAGCAGTTCCCCCGTCATCAGGTCGCCGATCAGCACGTGGGTGAGGAGCCCCCGCACGTCCCAGTCGTCGCACGGCGTGGTGGCGGCGAGCTGCTCCGGGCGGACCCGGTCCAGCACGCCGGTGAAGGTGGTCGAGGCGGCGGCGAGGGCGTCGAGCGGCTCCATGGCCGAAAACCTATCTCGGGGGCGGAGTCCGTTCCCGCAGGAATACCAGAGTTTCCCAGTGGGTTTAGTTGGGTAAGGATGCGCTCAGTGCGGGCGGATCCGTGCCCCACAGGAAGGAGTCCACCATGTCCATCCGTGACGAGGTCCTCGAGGCCAACGAGGCCTACGCCGCCGACTTCGGGGACAAGGGCGAACTCGCCCTCCCCCCGGCCCGGCGGTTCGCCATTCTGACCTGCATGGACGCCCGGCTGGACCCGGCCCGCTACGCCGGCCTGCGCGAGGGGGACGCCCACGTCATCCGCAACGCCGGGGGACGGGCCAGTGACGACGCCATCCGCTCCCTCGTGATCAGCTACAAGCTGCTCGGGACCAACGAGTGGTTCGTCGTCCATCACACCAACTGCGGCATGGAATTCTTCACCGACGAACAGATGCGTGACCTGCTCGCCTCGAGCCTGGAGACCGCGGCTCTCGGGCCCGACGGCTTCCACGACGTGGGGACGGGGCCGGGCTCGGCCGAGGCCCGCTACATCGACTGGCTCACCATCGACGACAACGCCCGCACCGTCGTAGAGGACGTGACCCGGATCCGGGCCCACCCCCTCGTGCCGGGCAGCATCCCGATCTACGGCTACCTCTACGACGTGGCCACCGGTCGCCTGGTGGAGGTCGAGGACGCGACCAAGGCGGGGCTCCCGACCTGAGCCGGGCGCTCCCGACCCACGGGACGCCGCCTCCCGGTGATCAGCCGGACAGCCGTCAGCCGTCAGCCGACCGAGGGGACCGTGGCCAGTCCCTCCGCGAAGCGCTCGTCGCTGACCACCTCGTCGACCATCCGGCCCGACAGGTACGAGTCGTAGGCGGCCAGATCGAAGTGCCCGTGGCCGCACAGGGCCGTCAGGATGACCTTCTCCTCGCCGGACTCCTTGCAGGCGAGCGCCTCCCGCACAGCGGCGGCGATGGCGTGGGTGGGCTCCGGCGCGGGAAGGATCCCCTCGGTGCGCACGAACTGCATGGCCGCCCCGAAGCACTCGGTCTGCGGGATGGCGACGGCCTCCATGAGGCCCAGCTCGTAGATGTGGGAGATGAGCGGCGCCATGCCGTGGTAGCGGAGGCCACCGGCGTGGATCGGGTCGGGGATGAAGTCGTGTCCCAGCGTGTGCATCTTCATCAGCGGGGTCATGCCGGCCGTGTCGCCGAAGTCGTAGGCGTACACGCCCCGGGTCAGCGACGGACACGAGGCCGGCTCCACCGCCCGGATGGTCGGGTTCATCCTGCCGGCCATCTTCTCGCGCAGGAACGGGAAGGCGAGACCGCCGAAGTTGGAGCCGCCACCGGTGCAGCCGACGAGCAGGTCGGGTGCCGACTCACCGGCCTTGGCCAGCTGCAGCAGGGCCTCTTCGCCGATGATGGTCTGGTGCATCAGCACGTGGTTGAGCACGCTGCCGAGGGCGTAGCGCGTCTCGGGGTCCGGGGCCGCCACCTCGACGGCCTCGCTGATGGCGATGCCGAGCGAGCCCGGGCTGTCGGGATCGGCGGCCAGGATGGCCCGGCCGGCGGCCGTCAGCTCGCTGGGCGAGCGGTGCACCTTTCCGCCGAAGGCCTCCATCATGAGTCGTCGGTAGGGCTTCTGGTCGAAGCTGGCACCCACCTGCCAGATCTCGCACTCGAGGCCGAACAGGGCGCAGGCGAACGCCAGCGCGGTACCCCACTGTCCGGCGCCCGTCTCGGTGGTGAGGCGCCTGATGCCCGCCTTGGCGTTGTAGTACGCCTGCGGCACCGCCGTGTTCGGCTTGTGGGAACCGGCCGGTGAGACGCCTTCGTACTTGTAGTAGATCCGGGCCGGCGTGCCGAGCGCCCGCTCCAGGCGGTGGGCCCGGAACAGCGGGCTCGGCCGCCACTGCCGGTACACGTCGAGAACGGCCCCGGGGATGTCGATGTACCGGTCCTGGCTGACCTCCTGGAGGATGAGGTCCATGGGGAACAGCGGGGCGAAGTCGTCCGGACCGGCCGGCTCGAGCGTGCCGGGATGGAGCGCCGGCGGTGGGGGCGACGGCAGGTCGGGCACGATGTTGTACCAGGCCGTGGGCATCTCGCTCTCCTCCAGCAGGTACTTGTGCTGGTGGACGGTCTCGTCGATGGCCATCGGGGTGCCTCCTTGTCGCGGATGGTGCTCAAGATAGCCACGAATCGGGCTGCGCCACGGCGTCCGGTGACGGCCCCGCCCGCCAGTCGGCGGTCCCCCGGGTCAGCCGAACGTGGGGTGCCGGTCGATCCAGGGGTCGGCCGCCTCGAGCTGGGAGGCCACCCGGATCAGCTGGGCGTCACGGAAGGCGCCGGCCACGATCTGGACCCCGATCGGCAGCCCTGAGTCCGAGACGTGGAGCGGGAGGCTGACCGCCGGCTGCCCGGTGATGTTGAACAGGGCGGTGAACGCGGCCATCGACACGACCTCCATCGGCGGGAAGTCGGGCTGGGCGTGGACCTGCGCCAACAGACCCACCGGCGGCGGCTCGATGGCCATCGTCGGGGTCACCAACAGGTCGAACTCGTCGTTGAACCGGGCCAGCAGGCCGCGCGTCGCCAGCTGCAGCGCGGTCAGCGACTGGGCGAACTGCAGGCTGTCGACGGCCCGGCCGGCTCCGAACGAGACCCGGTTGTGGGGCTCCATGACCTCGGGGTCGATGTCCAGATGGGCGCCGAACCCCGAGTTCATGAGGTTGAGGAAGTGCCCGAGGTCGGCCGGCTCGAACAGGTCGGACCCGAGCCGTGTGACCTCGTGGCCGAGTGACTCGAGCAGGGCCACCGCATGCTCCACGGCGGCCAGGCAGGCGGGTGCGACCTCGACCCCGAGGGCCGAGGTCGTGTTGACGGCGATGCGGAGCCGGCCCGGGTCGGCCCCGACCTCCTCGGTGAACGGCCGCACCTTGGTCGGCGGGCTCCACCAGGCCAGGGGGTCCGGTGCGCTGATCACCTCGAGGATGGCCGCCGAGTCGGCCACCGTCCGGGTGACGACCCCTTCGACGGACAGTCCGGACCAGCCCGGTACGCGGTCGGCCACCCGGCCACGGCTCGGCTTGTGTCCGACCAGTCCGCAGCACGACGCCGGGATCCGGATCGACCCGCCGCCGTCACTGGCGTTGGCCGCCGGGAACATGCCGGCGGCCACGGCTGACGCCGCCCCGCCGCTCGAGCCCCCCGGGGTGACGCCGGTGTTCCACGGGTTGCGGGTGGCGCCGAACCGGTTGTTCTCGGTGATGGACACCGAGCCGAACTCGGGTGAGTTGGTGCGACCGCACAGGATGAAGCCGGCGTCCACGAACGCCTGGGCGACCAGCTCGGACTCCGCGGCCGGGGTGTCCGGGGCGCCGGCGCAGCCATAGGTGACGGGCTGGCCGGCCACGGGCAGCAGGTCCTTGATGGGCAGTGGCACCCCGGCGAACGGCGGGAGGTCGGTGTCACCCCGGGCGATGCGGTCACCCAGTGCAGCCGCCTCCGCCCGGGCGGCGTCGTCGTTGCGCCAGATCACGGCGTTGAGGGCCGGGTTCCGCTCGTCGACCCGGGCCAGGGTGGCCTCGAGGACCTCGAGCGGGCTCACCTCCTTGGCGCGGACTGCTGCTGCGGTGTGGATGGCTGATGCGTGCTCGTCCATGCCGCGACCCTAGGCGACCGCGCGACGGGGAGGCCGTGGATCTGTGCCCGGTCGTGTCCCGGTGTGGCACGGTGGACCATGGTCGCCTACGAGCGGTTCGCCGCCTTCTACGACGT
>CAZULR010000174.1:0-5782 GCA_964621235.1 uncultured Acidimicrobiaceae bacterium | reverse complement strand
GTGGACGGCGTTGTCCGGCAAACGTTAGGGCATCTCCCCGGTCCTGCCAAACGTCCGGCGCGGGCCCGACGGGCCGTCAGTGGGCGGCCCGGCCGCCGGGGGGTGGCGCCTGATCGGTGGCGAAGGCGCGGATCATGTTCTCCTGCACGAACGAGGCCACGAGGTCGCCGACCTCGGCGAACACGTGGGCCCGCCCGTAGCTGCGACCGGCTCCGGCCACCGGGCTCTCCTGGTCGAGCAGGAGCCAGGCGGAAGCGTCCACCGGGCCGTGGAACGTCAGCGTGTGGGTGATGACACTCGTCGAGATCGACCGATGGGCCAGGGACTGGCCGACTCCCGCGTGGGGCCGCATCGCCGTGCCGATGAGGAAGCCGTCGGTGGCGAAGGCGAGCAGGGCCTGGTTGATCGTCGGGTCGTCGGGGGCGTCCGGGAAGCGGGTCCACACGTCGAGGTGCGCCGGACCCACGGCGTCGGGGTCGGCGATGTCCACGCCGCCCACCGTGCGGATCTCCCAGAATCCGGCGCCGTGGGTCGAGGGCGTGGACCCGGCGGCGGACGGCACGTCGGGGACGGCGTCCTGGTGGCGGATCAGGTCCGGGTCGGGGGCGTGCAGCAGCACGAGCGACCGGGTGCAGAGCCGCTCCCCCTGACTGACGGTGACCGAGGCGCTGGCGAACGACCGCCCCTGTTGCATGACGTCGACGGCGAACTCGAGAGGGAGGTCGGTCGAGGCGCCCCGGGCGAACACCGTGTGCACCGACTTGACCGTCTTGGCGGGGTCGACGGTGGCGGCGGCCACGATGGTCTGGGCCAGCAGCTGGCCGCCGAAGACCACCGCGCCGGCGCCGAAGTCCAGACTGCCGCCCGACCACGACCGGTCCCCGGTGGGGTCGAGGGCGAGGACGGCGAGCAGGTCGTCGAGTTCCGGCACGGACGGGCCTCCTGAGGTGCGGGCGGCGGCGGGCTGCCGCCGTTCGATGCCGGGCGCGACGTCGCCGGCGCCCGGCCCGACGGTACCTCGTGGTGCCGTCCGGCGTGGAGTGGCTAGCTTGAGAGCGTCCTGTCCCCGTCGGTGGCCCCATTCGCCCGCCGACCGCCGGCCACCGGAGACACCCATGACCAACGAGACCCGCACCGAACCGCCGTCGACCGAGCCCGGCACCGCCGACGGGTTCCGCGTCGAACTCCGGGCGTGGCTGGACCGAGAGCTCACCCCGGAGGTCGCCGCCGCCGGCGGTAGGGCACCGGACGAACGCGACCTCGCGCTGCTGCGGGACTGGAACCACCGCCTGGCCGACGCCGGCTGGGCCGCGCCGGCCTGGCCGACCGAGCACGGCGGGCGCGGGGCGGACATCGACGAGCAACTCGCCTACCTCGAGGTGATGAGCGCCGCCTCCGCCCCGGGTCCGCTCAACGTGATCGGGGTCTCCAACATCGCGCCGGCGATCATGACGTACGGCACCGACGAGCAGCGCCGGCGGTTCCT
Source organism: uncultured Acidimicrobiaceae bacterium (assembly GCA_964621235.1). GTDB lineage: Bacteria > Actinomycetota > Acidimicrobiia > Acidimicrobiales > RAAP-2 > Bog-756. The sequence continues at coordinate 4,296 of CAZULR010000174.1, read as the reverse complement.
GCGCCCGATGCTGCGGGGGGACGAGATCTGGTCCCAGGGGATGTCCGAGCCCGACGCCGGTAGCGACCTGGCCTCGCTCCGCACCAGTGCGGTGGCCGACGGCGACGTCTTCGTGGTCAACGGACAGAAGACGTGGAACAGCCTCGGCCAGATCGCCGACTGGTGCCAGCTCTACGTGCGCACCGACCCCGACGTCCCGAAGCACAAGGGCATCAGCTGCCTCCTGGTCGACCTGCGGACCCCCGGGATCGACATCCGGCCGGTCCGGACGATCACCGGCGAGCAACCGTTCAGCGAGCTGTTCTTCGCCGACGTCCGCGTACCCCGTGACGCCCTGCTCGGTCCGCTGCACCAGGGATGGCAGGTGGCCATGACCACCCTCAGCTTCGAACGGGCCGGGGTGGCCCGACTCCATCTCGGCCTCTCCCGCAAGCTCGAGCACCTGTTGTCCGATCCGGACGCCGTCGCGTCGCTGCGGAACCCGAGGATCCGCGACCGCGTGGCCGGCGTCTACGCCGACATCGCCTGCATGCGGTGGATGTGCAACCGGTCGTTGGCCCAGATGCGCAACGGCCAGCCGACGGGGACCGACGGGTCCCTGGCCAAGCTGGCCTGGGGCCGTGCCGAGCAGCGGCTGGCCGAGCTGGCCGTGGACATGCTCGGGACCGGTGGCGCCGTGGACGGCTCGTGGGCGTACAACCTCGCCGCCGCCCGTCAGACGACGATCGCCGGTGGTACCACCGAGATCAATCTCAACATCATCGCCGAGATGGGCCTCGGCCTGCCCCGGGAGCCCAAGCCCGCGTAACGCCGCCCCGGTCCGGGGCGCCCGTCACCGGAGGGTGGGGAGCTCGGGCTGCGGTGCGGGGCGCGGCGGGGTCAGCTCGCCGGCGACTCGACGAGAAGGACGGCACGCTCGGGGCAGTTGGCCTCGGCCGAGCGGGCCCCGCCGAGCTGCTCGGCCTCCAGCGGGCCGTCGACCACCACGACGCCGAACCCGCTGTCGTCGGCGATGAAGACCGAGGGGGCCACCATGTAGCACCGACCGTGGCCGGTGCACGCCTCGGTGTCGATCTCCACCCTCATGTGGACACCGACACCGGACCGGTGGCGGCCGCCTCGGAGCCGGCCCCGGGGGGCAGCACGTGGGCGGGTGAGCCCTTCGCCTTCCAGCTGTCGTAGCGGTCGAGGAAGTCCTGGCCGAACGGGTCCTCGCCGATCAGGGGCATGCCCGCCCGCCAGATGGTCAGGTCGTCTGGCGCCAGCTCACCGGCGCGCAGCACGTGGCTCCGGGTCGTGGCGGCATCACCCCGACGGTGGGCCTCGGCGGCGATGCGGAAGTGCAGGCGGGCCAGGACCTCGTCGTCGTCGAGATCGGCCACCGCGTTGCGGGCGTCGGCGGCGGGTAGCGGGATCTCACCGTGGCGCACCCACCGGCGTACCAGCTCGAGGTGGGGCGAGGACTGGGCGCCGGTGAAGTCGGCGAACGTGTCGGTCCCGAACGCCTCGGCGTTGGGCCGGACGATCCGGCCGTCCTCGTCGATCCAGACCACGGTCGGCACGTTCGAGATGGCGTAGAGCTCGGTGAGCAGGTGGTGCGGGTCGTAGAGCACCGGCATCGTGAGCCCGTCGGTGAACGGGAGCACGTCATCGGCGCTCTGGTCGATGGCCACCGCGATCACCGTGAATCCCTCGGGGCCCAACTCGTCGTGGAGGGCCTGCCAGCCCGGCAGGTCGTAGCGGCAGCCGCACCAGCTCGAGAAGGTGACGAGCAGCCGCTTGCGCCCCGCCCACTCGTCGAGCGAGTGGGACACACCGGCGAGGTCCGGGAGCGTAAAGGGCGGGGCGTCGAGGTCGCCCAGGGCCCGTCGGCGGAGCTCGGCGGGAAGGGCCACGGCCACGATGCCGGCGTCCAGATCGACCACCGCCGGCTGACGGACCGCGGCGGCCACGGCCGTCACGTCGAGGAGGCCACCCACCCGCAGTGCGTCCATGTCGCGCACCGGGACGCACACCTCGCCCCGACAGAGGCCGCTCGGCTTGAGTTCCCAGCCCAGCGCGTCCCCGAGCACGGACGGGTCGACGAGGAACGTACCCCGTCCGGCGTCGGGCTCGGCGTCCACGAGGGTCACGTCATCGGTGATGATTGCGATCTGGCGCACGTCGTTCTCCCCCGTTTCCTCGCTCCCGCGTGGTGACCGGGACGCCGAGCAGACCCAATCTAGTGCGTCCCGGTGTCGGCGAAGCCCTCAGGATCCCGGCGGGTCCGGAGACTCGAGTCCGGCCGCGCGGGTGAACTGCCGGCTCCGCTCCCGGTACCCACCACCACCCTCCGGTGTCGGCGCCCCGGGCGAGAACAGCACCACACCCCCGGTCGGTGTCAGGCCCGTGGCCAGGGCCACCGCCGACTCGAGGTCGCCGGCCACATGGACGGCGTCGGCCGGGCAGCCGGCGCTGCGCAGCAGGCCGGCGGTGCGGTCGGCACCAGGGGGGAGTACGACGATGCGCACCGCGGGCCGGTGCCCGGCGAGGGACTCCATCAGCGGCCCGGGGTCCACCCCCCGGTCCGCCCCGCCCACGATCACGGTGAGCGGGCGCCCGGCGAACGTCTCGACGGACGCCACCGAGGCGAAGGGATTCGAGGCGAGGGCGTCGTCCACGAAGGTCCGGCCGTCGAGGACGCCGATCGTGCGGCAGCGGCTGGGCAGCCCCTCGAACCCCGCCACGGCGGCGGTCACCGCGTCGGCCGACGGAGCCGTGCCCCGGAGCAAGAGGGCCCCGGCGACGGCCCCGCAGAGGTTCCAGACGTTGTGCCGACCGGGGAGCCGCAGAAGGCCGGCGTCGGCCAGTCGGGTGCCGTCGACCACGACCCAGCCGTCCGGGTCGGCGTGGACGCGGCCCACCGGGCCGTAGAGGGTGCGGTGCGGATGGCCCTCCGTGCGGCGCACGGCCTCGGGATTGCCGGCGCTGACGGCCAGTAGACCGGCCGGGCCGGCCTCGACGAGTCGGAGCTTGTCGCGGTAGTAGGCCTCGACGCCGCCGTGCCAGTCGAGGTGGTCGGGGGCCAGGCTGGTCAGCACCACGACCCCTGGGGACCGGGTGACGTCGGCCGCCTGATAGGAGGAGACCTCCACCACGTAGGCGTCGGGCCGGGGCCGGCCGTAGGTGTCGAGGACCGGGACGCCGATGTTGCCGATGAGCGCCACCTCGAGCCCCCCGGCCTCGAGGATCGACGCGGTCAGGGCCGCCGTCGTGGACTTGCCCTTGGTCCCGGTGACGGCGACCACCGGGGCGTCGGCGTGGTCCTCCAGCCACACCGCCATGGCGGTCGTCACCCGCACCCCGGCCGCCGTGGCCGCCAGCAACTCCGGCCGGTACCGGCCCACGCCCGGTGCCCGCACCACCACGTCCACGGCACCCCAGTCCATATCGGCCGGCCGATGCACCGGTCGGTCCCCGCCGAGCGCGGCGGCCACCCGTCCGGCCGCCGCCTGCGGCTCGTCGTCGACCAGGAACGGCTCGACCCCCCGCCCCACCGCCAGGGCCGCCAGGGCCAGTCCCTCCGCACCCATGCCCCAGACCGCCACGCGCCGGGCGAGAACGCCCTCGAGGGTCAACGGGTCGGACGTCATCCGTCCCCCGCCAGCAGGGCGTCCACGACTGCGGCCACGACGGGGTCGTCGAAGGCCAGGCCGGGTTCGGGGGTGAGCAGGTCGGCCACGTCCTCGTCGTCGACGAGGGACCGCGCCACCGGTCCCAGGGCGGCGACCACGGCCGAGTCCCGCCACGCCGGCCGGTCGGTAAGCAGCCGCAGCGCGACGGCCGACTCCCGTCGCTCCCCGACACACTCGAACGGCTTGTCGGTGTCGCTCATCAGGGCGGCGAACCCCGGTACCTGCGCGGGATCGGCGAACATGTCCGTCCCGATGATGCCGGTCAAGCCGTCCGGCTCGAGGAACGGCGCCAGCATCAGTCCGACAAAGCGGCACTTCGGGCAGTGCCCGCACCACCGGTCGGCCGGGTCCGCCCGCTGACGGAATGCCGTGTTACAGCTGCAGAAGGTCCCGTGGTACCGGGTGAGTCGGGCGAACACCCGTGCGATCGCCAGCTCCGAGTAGGGCCGGAGTGCCGATCCGTACGTGAGCTCGGGGGCGACGGTGCGGTGCACCAGGTCGGCGAGGAGGAGCTCGAACTCCCGGCTCTTCGAGTACTGGTGGTTGACCGCCACGCCGCCCACGGTCACGGTCTCCTCGCTGGCCGACCGCTCCACGGCCATGGCCACGGTGTCGTAGCCGT
>CAZULR010000173.1:0-5796 GCA_964621235.1 uncultured Acidimicrobiaceae bacterium | reverse complement strand
CGGTGGTCGCACGGGCGACGAACGGGAGGTACGTGAGGCTGAATCCCTCCTCCTCGCGGAATCGCTCGCCATGGGCGCGGCGCACCCGTTCGACGCGTTCGTAGTCGACCTCCTTGACCATCAGGGTGTGGGCCGACGTCGCCTTGGAGCGGACCATGTGCTCGGCCGTGCGCCGGCGGATGTTGGTGAACGGCACCACCTCGTCCCGCTCGCCGGGACGCACGCCGTCGCTCGTGGCCGTGGCGGACCGGGCGGGCCGGGGCGGGGGCGGAACCGCCGACGGGGGCACCGGCGGGGTGCGGTCGCCGCCGATGCTCGGGACGGCCGCCGGTGGGCCGCCGCGCTCGATCAGGGCCTCGACGTCGGCCCGGGTGATGCGGCCCTCGAGGCCGGTGCCCCGGATCGTCGAGGGGTCGATGGCGTGGTCGGCGAGGAGCCTGCGGACGACCGGCGACAGCACCCGCGCCTGGTCGGCCCCAGCGGGGATGGCGGGAAGTCCCGCGGCCACCGGCGCAGGCACCGCAGGGGCGGACGCCGGCGAGCTGGTCGCCGGGGCACGCGGCGACACCGGCTCGTCCGGCAGTTCTGCGAGCGGCGCCGGAGTGGCGGCCGGAGGCGGAACCGGGGCCGGGGCCGGGGCCTGCCGAGGGGAAGGTTCCGGAGCCGTGGCCGCGCCGGCGGCCGGCGTGGCCTCGCCGCCGGGTGCGGTTGCCGGCGCGGCAGCGGCGGCGCCGTCGATGACCGCCAGGATCACGCCGACGTCGACGGTATCGCCCTCCTCGACGAGGATCGCCGTCAGGATCCCGTCGGCGGGTGACGGGACCTCGGAGTCGACCTTGTCGGTCGACACCTCGAACAGGGGCTCATCACGGGCGACGGTGTCACCGATCGCTTTGAACCACTTGGTGATGGTCCCCTCGGTCACCGTCTCGCCGAGTTGCGGCATGGTCACGTCAGCCAACGTGGAGTCCCCTTCCGGTCAGCGCCAACACCGTCTCGCCGAATGCCTCCGACAGCGACGGGTGCGGCTGGATGAACTGGGCCACCTCGTCGGCCGTGGCCTCCCAGTTGACGGCCAGGTACCCGGCACCGAGCTGCTCGGTGACCCACGGTCCGACCATGTGGACGCCGAGGATGCGGCCGGTGGTGCCGTCCGGGCGCTTCTCGGCGATCACCTTCACCATCCCCTCGGTGTCGCCGATGATCCTGGCCCGGCTGTTGCCGCCGAAGGGGTCCTTCTTGACCGCCACGTCGTAACCGGCCGCCTTGGCCGCCGCCTCCGTCATCCCGGCGAAGGCGACTTCGGGGTGGCAGTAGATCGCCCACGGCACCCGCGAGTAGTCCACGGCGGCCGTCGGCTCCCCGAGGATCGACTTGATCACCACGATGGCCTCGGCGAACGCCACATGGGCCAGCTGCGGCGTGCCGGCGACCACGTCGCCGACCGCCCAGACGCCGGGGGCGCTCGTCCGCATGGCGGCGTCGGCCACGACGAACCCGTGGTCGTCGATGGTCACCCCGGCATCGGGCGTCACCAGTCCCTCGGTCCGTGGGCGGCGACCCACCGAGACGACGACGGCGTCGACCGTCAGCTGGCCGCCGTCTCCGAAGGCGACGACCGTGCGGTTGCCCGAGGGCTCGGGGGTGTGGCCGGCGAGGCTGACGCCCGCCCGGACGTCGATGCCACGCTTCTTGAACGAGCGCACGACGGTGCGCACGACATCGTCGTCGCACCCGTTGAGGATGGAGGGCAGCGCCTCGAAGATGGTCACCGTCGAGCCCAGATCGGAGAACATGGAGGCGAATTCGCACCCGATGGCCCCGCCGCCGATGACGGCCACCGACGGGGGCAGGCGGTCTAGCGCGAGCACCTCGTCCGACGTCAGGACGAGCGTGCCGTCGATGTCGAAGCCCGGGATCGTGCGGGGCACCGATCCGGCGGCCAGGACGACGTCCGTCCCGGTGATCTCGACCGTGGACCCGTCGTTCCCGGCGATCCGGACCCGGTGGTCGCCCAGGAGCGTGCCGCTCCCGTTGAACACGGTCACACCCCGACCCTTCAGCAGGCCCGACAGCCCGTTGAACAGCTGGTCCACGACCTGCTGCTTGCGCTCCTGGCTGACGGCGAACTTGACCGTCGGCTCCGACTGGTCCGGTCCCGCCGTGATGCCGAAGGCGGCGGCCGACCGAACGGTTCGGCGGACGGCGGCCGTTTCCAGGAACGCCTTGGCCGGTACGCAGCCGCGGTGGAGGCAGGTGCCGCCCACCTTGTCGAGCTCCACGAGACCGATGGAGAGACCCGCGGCGGCCCCGTAGAGGGCGGCGGCGTACCCACCCGGTCCACCTCCGACGATGACCACGTCGAAGTGCTCCGCTCCCCCTGATTGGCTGTCGGTCCCCCCCGTTGCGGTCTGCTCCGTTGCCACCTCGGGTCCCGTGGGAACCACCTCCATCAGGTTGTCGTCGTCTACGTGCGAGCGGCCACCAGCCTACCGGTCCCCACCTGGGGACGACTCCCGTGGCGCACCTCCGTCGACGGGCCGGCGCCCCCGGGCGGACACCATCGGCGCCGTCGTCACGTCCAGGCGAGCCTCGGAGAGATTGGCCAGGTGGCGCTCCACCTCGTGGTCGGTCACGAGACCGGCGCCGACGAGACCCGCCCGCGTCTGCTCGACGGTGGCCCGCTCGAGCAGCGAGCTGACGGGCGAGGTGACCGGGAAGTGGGCCTCGGCCACCACGTCGACCAGCCCGAGCGACCGCAGCAGGCGGGGGATGGTGCGGCCGAACGCCAGGTCCACGCCCCGCCCGGCGAGCAGCGCGCGGAACCCGGCCCGCACCTTGTTGGCCAGCACCTGGTCGGGTCCGTTCTCGTCGATGCAGGCCAGGGGCTGGAGTTGGGGGTCGGCGTCCTCGATGACGAGCCAGCCTCCGGGGGCGAGCAGGCCGGCGAGGGCGGCGGCCACGTCGGCCCGTCCGGGCAGGTGGACCAGCACCAGGCGGGCGTGGATCAGGTCGAACGGTCCGTCCGGGAGCGGGTCGGCCGTCACGTCGTGGCGGACCACGGCGACCCCGTCCGGCACGTCGCCGCCCGGCCAGGCCGCCGCATCCAGCCAGGTGGTGTCGATGTCGGTGGCCAGGACCTGACCGGAAGGACCCACCCGCGCCGACAGCCAGGAGGCGACGCCCGGCCCACCGGCCCCCACCTCCCAGCAGCGCCAGCCCCCGGTGATGCCGGTGGAGGCCAGCATCCGGAACGTCGCCACGTCGAAGAGCGCGCTGATGGCATCCAGGCGGACACCCGCCTCCACCTGCCGGTTGTCCAACAGGTAGTCGCCGACCGTCGCCCCGCCGGCGGTCGACGGTGGACCGTCCTCGGGCACCGGGCCCCCGGGTCCGCTCAGGACAGCACCCGCCGCCGGAAGTTGCGGAGGCCGAGCCCGAGAAACACCGCCAGGAACCCGGCCAGCACGGGATAGATGACGTAGAGCGGCATGTGGGGCGCGTTCGTGAACGCCGCGCGCATGCCTTCATTGATGTAGATGAGCGGGTTGACCAGCACCAGGGTCTGCAGCCAGTGCCAACCGCCGACCTCGACCGGGGCCAGGCGCGTGAAGGCGTAGTACGTCCCGCCGAGGAAGGTGACCGGCAGGATGATGAATCCGAACATGAGTCCGATGTTGCGGGGCTCGAAGCTGGTGCCGAGGAGCAGTCCGAGGGCCGCCATGGTCACGCAGGCCAACGGCACCAGTGTCACGATGACCCACCAGTGGAGGTTCAGGTGGGCCTCGACACCCTTGGCGTGGACGACCGAGGCGATCGGCAGGACCAGCGCCGCCGAGATGAGTCCCTGGACGGCGCCGGACAGGACCTTCGCCATGGCGACCAGCCAGATCGGGCACGGGGCCTGGACCCGGTCCTCTATCTCCCGGGTGTACCCGAACTCCTGGGACATCGTCAGCGCCACCGACTGGACGCCCTGGAAGAGGATCGAGATGCCCACCACTCCCGGTACCAGGATGGTGGCGAACGCGGACTGGGCCGCCGGGTCGGCGCCTCCGATGCCCTGGCCGATCTTCGGAAACACGTAGAGGAAGACGAAGCAGAGCAGGAACGGTTGGATCAGCGTCCGGGCCACGAACTCGAACAGGTGCTTCCGGAGTACCAGCAGGTCGCGCAGGATCAGCGCCCACAGGGCGGTCCGGCTGGCGGCGAGCGCGGAATGCTCGGGGCGGAGGTGGACCCACGTCCCGGTCGGTTCGGCATCGACGAGTGCCATCAGTCGCGCAGCTCCTTGCCGGTGAGGTTGATGAACACGGTCTCGAGCGTCGGCTCGGCCACCGACACGTCGAGCACCGGGAAGCCGGCCTCCTCGGCACCGTTGACGACCGCCGGAAGCAGCCGGTCCGTGCCCTTCACGTGCAGCTCGACGCCGCCGTCGATCGGCCGCACCTGGGTCACCCCCGCCACCCGGTCGGCGAGCACCCGGCCGAGTTCGTCACGGTCGCCCGTCGCCGTGACGGTCACGATGGTGTCGGCGTTGACCTGGCGCTTGAGGGCGTCCGGCGTGTCGAGGGCAAGCAGCTTCCCCTTGTCCATGATGGCCACCCGGCCGCAGAGCTGGTCCGCCTCCTCCATGTAGTGAGTGGTGAGGAGGATGGTCTGGCCACCCCGGTTGAGGTCGCGGAGGATCTCCCACAGGGCCAGGCGGCTCTGCGGGTCGAGCCCGGCGGTCGGCTCGTCGAGGAAGAGGACGGCCGGGCGGTGGAAGATGGCACGCGCCACCATGAGCCGCTGCGCCATGCCGCCCGAGAGCGCGTAGACGGAGGCGCTCGCCCACTTGTCGAGCTGGAACTGCTCGAGCAGGCGGTCGGCCTCCTGGCGCGACTCGCGGGCAGGGATGCCGAACAGCCGCCCGTGGAAGTACAGGTTCTCCCAGACGGTCAGCTGACGGTCGAGGGTGTTCTGCTGGCTGACGATGCCGAGGATCTGCTTGGCCACGGCGGGCTGGCGCACGACGTCGATGCCGGCCACCGTCGCCGTGCCGGAGGTCGGCACGACCCGGGTCGTGAGCATGCCGGCGGTCGTGGTCTTGCCGGCGCCGTTGGGGCCGAGCAACCCGAAGATCTCCCCGGCGCCGACCTCGAGATCGAGGTGGTCGACGGCGGTGAACGCCGAACCCTCGTAGACCTTGGTCAGCCCGTCGGTCCGGATGATGGGCCCGGTGGGACCCGACGGGTCCGGCCGTCCGGCGGCGGAGGGTGTGGGGGTGGACACGGTCATGGTTCCGACCGCGACACTACCCCCCACCCTCCTCGAACCCTCCGGTGACCGGAGGGTTCGCTACCTACTTGGGCGGCATCCGGATGCCGGCGTCGATCCGGATGGACTCGGCGTTGATGTAGCTGTTGACGAGCAGCTCGACGGCCAGGGTGGCGAACTCGTCCGAACGCCCCAGGCGCTTCGGGAAGAGCACACCGGCGCCGAGGCGGGCCTTGAACTCCTCGGACGCCTCGCCGGTCCCGTAGATGGGGGTGTCGATCAGGCCGGGAAGGATGCAGTTCGCCCGGACACCGATGGCGGCCAGATCACGGGCCAGCGGCAAGGTGAGGCCCACGACCCCGCCCTTGGAGGACGAGTAGGCGGCCTGGCCGATCTGGCCGTCCTCGGCCGCCACCGAGGCGGTGTTGACGATGGCGCCGCGGCTGCCGTCCTCGTCGGGCGTGTTGAGGCTCATCTTGGAAGCGGCCAGCCGGCAGACGTTGAAGGTGCCGATCAGGTTGATCTCGATGACCTTGC
>CAZULR010000172.1:0-5814 GCA_964621235.1 uncultured Acidimicrobiaceae bacterium | reverse complement strand
AGGCCGGTCACCACCAGCCGCTTGCCGCCCCACCGTTCGGCCAGCTGGCCCACCACCGGGGCGAGCACCATGGTGATGGCCGTCCACGGCAGGACCCGGATGCCGGCCGACAGGGGCGAGTAGCCCTGGACGGTCTGGAGGAACTGGGTCAGGAAGAAGATCGAGCCGAACATCCCGAAGCTGAACAGCAGGGCGGTCAGGTTCACCGCCGTGAATCCCCGGTGGGCGAAGAGCCGGATGTCGAGCATCGGGTGCTCGATGTGGAGCTCCCAGCCCACGAACGCGACGAGCAGCAGCGAGCCGACGACGAACGACGCCAGGACGGAGGGGGACGTCCATCCGTGGGAGTTGCCGCGCACCAGGCCGAGTACGACCCCGAAGAGTCCGAGGCTCACGAGCCCGACACCGGCCAGATCGAGGGGATCAGCGGCACCCCGCGACTCGGCGAGACGCCAGCGGGCCATCGGCAGGAGGGCCAGGCCGACGGGCACGTTGAGCCAGAAGATGTACTGCCAGGCCCACCCACTGGTCACGGCACCGCCCACGAGCGGGCCGATCGCCACCGCGCAGCCACCGATGGCCCCCCAGATGCCGAGGGCGGCGTTGCGCCGCTCCGGACGCACGGCCGCGCTGAGCAGGGTGAGCGACAGGGGCATGATCATGGCCCCACCGGCGCCCTGCAGCGCCCGGGCGGCGATCAGCACACTGATGCTGGGGGCCAGGGCGGCGACGGCCGACGAGGCGGTGAACAGGGCGATCCCGGTCACGAAGATGCGGCGTCGCCCGAACCGCTCGCCCAGGGCGGCCGCCGACAGGAGCAGGACGGCGAACGTCAGCGTGTAGGCGTTCACCGTCCACTCCAGACCCGACAGGCCGGCGTGGAGGTGGACCCGGATGACCGGCAGCGCCGTCGAGACGACGAGGTTGTCGAGCGAGGCCATGAACAGCGCCAGCCCGGTGATGACCACCGCCCAGACGGCCCGGGAACCCGACCGGTCGCCGGAGACCGGCGCCATCTCCCGAGCCGCGGCCGGCGCCGGATCCTGCGCCCCGACCGCATCCTGCTCCTCGCCGGTCGGCCCGGCGCCTGCGGCGCCGTCCGGGGCGGGCGGAGTAGCCCGCGGGCCGTCGGTCGGGCGTCCAAGTCCCGGAATCCGGCGCCGGCGGCGCACCTTCACGGTCTCCCAGTCATTCAGTTGTGAGTGGTCACTAACTCTGTGGGTCAAAAAAAGGGGGACGGCGGGGTTCATGCGGATACCTCCTTGGCATGGACCAGCTCGGCGACGCGCTGATCCCTGATGGCTTGACTGGCCGCCCGGATGGCGGTGATCTTCTCGGGCATCGGGCAGAAGCTCTGCGCCCAGTGGTCGGGGATGGACAGGAGATCGATGGCGGACATGACGTTCATCATCATCCCCATCGCGAAGAACTGACGGATCTCGTCGTCGGAGATCCCGGTGCGCTCCTGGATCAGGTGCCACAGCACCTCGAACGTGGTGCGGCAGGTGGCGGCGATGTCCGGGTCCCCGGGGGCGGCCGCGAAGCCGTGCAGCTGCACCTGCAGCAGCTCAGGGTCCTGGAGCAGCTCGCCGTAGGCCGCGCCCATGGCCGCCTGGGCCTCCTCGCCGCCGAGGCCGGTGCCGGCCCGCGTCATGGCCGCGATGATCCGGTCCGAGACGAGCTCGTAGGTGGCGATGAACAGCTCCTTCTTGGTTCCGAACAGGCGGAACAGGTAGGGCTGCGAGATGCCGGCGCGGTTGGCGATGGCGTCGGTGGAGGTGCCGGCGTATCCGGACCGTGCGAACTCCGTGATCGCCGCGGCCAGCACGGCGGTGCGGCGCTCCGAGGCGGTCATCCGGGTCGAAACCATCATGTGGACCATTGTGAGTGCTCACTCACTACCTGTCAACCCCCCAAATCCGGGTGGCCGGCGCCCGAGGCAAACGCACGGGTCACCGGTGGCCCAGGGGGTAGCGTCCGGAGATGGGCCCCGCCGCCGATACCGCTCCCGGGGACCGATCCTCCGCTCCCGACGACCAATCGCTGGCCGATGTCGTCCTGGTCTCCAACCGCGGTCCACTCGCCTTCCGCCTCGACGACGGACGCCCGGTGCCGGCCGCCTCGGGCGGCGGACTCGCCGGGTCCCTCCACCCCCTCGTCGAGGGCACCGGGGCCACGTGGGTGGCCTCGACGATGAGCGAGGCCGACCGGCTCGCCGCAGCCGAGGGGCTGATGTCGGCCGACGGGCTCCGGATCGAACTGGTCGAACCGGAGCCCGACGTCTACAACCTCGCCTACAACGTCGTCTCCAACGCCACGCTGTGGTTCTGCCATCACCACCTCTTCGACTCGGCGCGTCGGCCGCGGACCGACCAGCGGTGGATGGACGCCTGGGACGCCTACCGCACCTACAACCGCCTCATGGCCGAACGGGTGGCCAAGGCGGCGCCCCAGGGCGCTCGGGTGCTCGTCCAGGACTACCACCTCGCCCTCATGGCCCCGGAGCTGTCCGACCTCCGACCAGACCTGTCGACGGTCCATTTCACCCACACGCCGTTCGCCGACCCGTCGGTGCTCCGCATGCTGCCCACCGCGGTCGGCGACGAGCTGCTCGCCGCCATGGCCCGCTTCGGGGCGTGCGGCTTCCACTCGGAGCGGTGGGCCTCCGCCTTCCGGGCCGGTCTGGGCGCCGCCGGCCTCGACGCCTCGGGCACCAGGACCTTCGTCTCGCCGCTCTCGAGCGACCCCGACCGGCTGCGGGCAGCCGCGGCGGGCCCGGACGTGGCGGCGGCGCTCACCCGGATCGAGGACTCCGTCGGCTCACCCGACCGCACCGTGGTCGTGCGGGTGGACCGCATGGAACTTTCCAAGAACCTGCTGCGCGGCTTCTGGGCCTTCGACGAGCTGCTCGAGCGCGAGCCCGCCCACCGCGAGCGCGTGGTGTTCGTGGCCCTCGCCTATCCCACCCGGCAGGGACTGGCGGAGTACCTGGCCTACCAGGAGGAGGTGGAGGCCACGGTGGCCCGCATCAACGAGCGGTGGGGCACGCCGGGCTGGACGCCGGTCGTGCTCGAGGTGGAGGACGACTACCCCCGCTCGCTGGCCGCGCTCACCCGCTATGACGTCCTGCTGGTCAACCCCGTCCGCGACGGGCTCAACCTCGTGGCCAAGGAGGGTCCGGTCATCAACTCCCGGAACGGTGTCCTGGCGTTGTCACGCGAGGCCGGGGCGTTCGACCAGCTCGCCGTCGGGGCGCTCGAGGTCAACCCCTTCGACGTGACCGGGACGGCGACCGTGCTTTCCGAGGCCCTGGCGCTCGGTCCCGAGGAGCGGGCCGCGCGCGCCCGGTCCCTGCGCGAGGCGGTCCTGGCGCGGCGTCCCCGTGACTGGCTCGCCGACCAGCTGGCCGCCGCGCACTGAGCGGGGCAACCCCCCTCAGGCCGAGGCGCCGTCGAGCCAGGTCAGGACGGCCATGGCGCCCACCGGTCCCTCCACGATCAGATCGGCCACGGCGGCGACCTCCGGGGCCGCCTCGGCGTCCTGCACCGCCACTCCCACGGTGTCCAGCCCGCGGGTCACGGCCAGCCGGCCGAGCGCGGCGAACGCCGGCAGGTCCCCGAGGTCGTCACCGAGGAAACAGGCCGCGGCACAGCCCTCGGTGAGCTGCTCCACCACGGTGCCCTTGTCGATGTCGAGCGGCGGGCGGAGCTCGACCGAAAGGCGCCCCGGATGCGGCACGAGCCCGGTGCGCGCGGACACCTCCGCGACCCGGACCGCCACCCAGTCCTCCGTGTCCGACGCCCCCCGCCAGTGGACCGTGACCGCCGCCGTCTTCGGCTCGACCCGGACGCCGTCGGGCGCACCGTCGCGCAGGCGGTCGACGGCCCCGGCGACCGCGGCGAGCCACGGCGCCACCCGCGCGTCGGGCCGGATGCGCCCGTCCTCGTCCACCGACTCCATGCCGTAGAGGCCGACGAGCCGCAGCGATCCCGGGGGCGGAGGGTTCGAGCCGTCCCCGCCCGGTACGGCGAGCCGCTGGGCCAGGAACGCCGCCGGTCGGCCCGACACCACGGCCACGACGGCGAATCGCCGGGACAGGCGCAGGAGCAGTCCGGTCACGCCGTCGAGCGGGCGGGCGGCGGCCGGATCGTCCACGATCGGGGCGAGCGTGCCGTCGAAGTCGCAGAGCAGTGCGGTGCGGGCCGGCTCGGACACGAGCGGGGCGAGCACGGCCTCGGCCCCGGTTGGCAGGCCGTCCGGTCCGCGGCCGACGGCTCCCGCGGCCCCGCTCAGGTGCTCGTGTGGGTCGTCGTGGTGGTGGCGGACGCCGACTGCGCGAGGTCCGGCGCGACGACGACCAGCACCTCGGCCGTGCCGATCGTGCTGACCGGGGCCGCCGTCGTGTACGGCAGGACTGCCGAGGACGGCAGGTGGAGGGTGGCGGCCACCGCCTCAGCCGCGGCCTTCTGGCCGGACACGTAGTAGACGGCGGAGGTCGACACGTTGGCCGTGGCGTTCATCGGCGCCTGCACGTTCCAGCCCGCCAGCTGCAGCTCGTTGGTGACCGTCGCGGCGGCGCCGGTCTGGCCCGATGCGTTCACCACCAGCACCGGCACGTCGCTCTTGGCCTTGGGCGTGGTCGTGGTGGTCGTCGGGGCGGCCGTCGTGGTGGTCGTCGCCGCACCCGGCACGGTCGTCGTGGTGGCCGACCCGACCGCGGCGGACGGCGAAGGCGGCGGTCCGGTGTGGATCCGGCCGAGGAGGAGCACCGTGGCCAGGATGAACAGGCCGAGCAGGATGGCGGCGCGGTCGATCGGTATTCCGGTTCCCGAACGCTCCGGGGGTTGCTGCTCGGGCGCCGAGGGATCATCCACTTGTGTCAGCCTGCCAACCGCCGGGGCGATTAGCAAGCACTCCCGTGGGGCCGGTCGCTGCCCGTACACTGGCTGCGCGTGCTCCGGGCCCGGAGCCCGCGCCGGTGTAGCTCAGTTGGCAGAGCAGACGATTTGTAATCGTCAGGTCGTGGGTTCGATTCCCACCGCCGGCTCCGATCGCCGCCCTCTCGGGCGCCGCACGGGGCGTGCCCGAGGACCGCCCTGACCGTCAATCCCCAGGGCGGTGGCCTGGAGAGGGTGGAGGCCCGGCCCGAGGCCGCACCGGACTGCTCCGTCCTCAGGCGATCTCCCCCTCGCCCTTGACCTCGGCGCCGATCCGGTCCATCTCCCGGTGGTGCTCCGCGACACGCTCGGCGTCGGCGGGGTCCTGCTCCTCGAGGAAGACGTCGGCGGCGTGGGCCTCGCGGTCGGTCGGCGGGGCGTCGGGACGGTGGTCGTGGCGCTCCGCCTCGACGCCGTCGTCCCCGGGTTCGTCACGGTCCTCAGCCATCGGAACGGCACCTCCTCGGTTGTCTCCCCGCCGTCACTACCCGGGCCGGCCCGCCGGCAAACGACGTCCGCCCGCGGATCGGGAGCGCACCCCCCTTCCGACCGGGACGCTTCCCCTCCGCGTTGCGCCACCCGTCCCCGACGGGGGGTCCCAGGCACCACCGGAGGGGATGGAACGGCGGAACGGCATGTTCCGGGGTCGTTCCGGGTAAGTTCTCTGTGGTCCCCGACCGGTCCCACCGGCCGGAGCCCGAGGATCCCCAGGCGAGCCGGAAGGAGCGGGGATGTCCGATCTCCTGACCACCGTGGACGACCAGGTACTGGCCGAGCGGTTCGAGGCGACACGGCGGCTCACCGAGGCGTTGGCCGCTCCGCTGTCGGCCGAGGACCAGACCGTCCAGTCGATGCCCGACGTGAGCCCGACCAAATG
>CAZULR010000171.1:0-5925 GCA_964621235.1 uncultured Acidimicrobiaceae bacterium | reverse complement strand
CCAGGATGGTCGGACCGACCCCGGACACGTCGATCGAGGACTCGCCCCCCACCACCGCCCGGCCGCCGCGTCGCAGGGCGTCGGCCACGTGGCGGCGGATGGTGTCGACCTGGGACGGCATGGTCGGCGGGCCCCATGAGGCACCGTCGTCCGAGCCGGGTGCCAGGTCCCGGGCCTTGGCCGTGAGGATGTCGACGAACCGGTCGTAGGCGGCGTCGGCCACGTAGACCCGCTCGGTGCCGATGCACGTCTGGCCACCGTTCGACATGCCGCACCACAGGGCGGCGTCGGCCGCGGCGTCGAGATCGGCGTCGGCGTCCACCAGCAGCGCGTCCTTGCCCCCGCACTCCATCAGCACCGGCACCAGGCCCTCCGCGCAGGCGGCCATGACCTTGCGGCCGGTGGCCGCCGATCCGGTGAAGGCGACCTTGTCCACGCCGGAGCGGCACAGCGCAGCACCCGTGTCACCGAGGCCGGTGACCAGGCCGAGCACGTCGCGTCCGTCGGGCACGGCGGTGGCCCACGCGTCGACCATCCAGCGGCCGATGGCCGGCGTGTACTCGCTCGGCTTGAATACGACGGCGTTGCCGGCGGCCAGCGCGTAGGCGATGGAGCCCATCGGGGTGAAGACCGGGTAGTTCCACGGCCCGATCACCGCGATGACGCCGAGCGGCTGGTACTCGACGGTGGCCGAGTTGTTGGCGGCCGTCAGCCCCGGGAAGACGCGGTGGGGGCCGAGCACCCGGCGGGCGTGGCCTGAGGCCCACGTCAGATGGTCGAGCACCAGGGTGATCTCGAGGACGGCGTCGGCGTGGGGCTTGCCGTTCTCCCGGTGCATGAGGTCGGCCAGCTCGTCGATGCGGCGGGCGATCTCCGCCTTGTAGCGTCGGAGATGGACCGCCCGGCCGGCGAAGTCGAGGGAGCGCCACCAGGCGGCTGCTGTCCGGGCGCGTTCGACCGCCGCGTCCACGGCCGCGGCGTCGTCCACGGGGAAGGTGGCGACGACGGCGCCGGTGCCCGGGTCGAAGGAGTCGAAGGTGGGGGCCTCGTCGCCGGGGACGGGGTGGAGCTGCTCGATGGTGGCCATGGGCTCAGGCTACCGACGCACCGGTGCCGGCGCCCCGCGGCGGGTGGGCGCAGACGCCCCCCGATCCACGCGGCCGTCCCGTCCCACCGCCGCGCCGCTACCCGGGGGTGCAGCCGCTCGGGGTCGGCGGCGACCCGACCGTCGGCGCCACCAGGGCCGTGCAGATCCGGGTGGTCACCGGGCCTCCGGACTCGCGGCGGTCCGTCGTCACCTCGAGCCGTTCCGGACCGAACACCCGATAGGTGACGAGGATGCCGGCCGGGATGGAGTAGCCGTCGCCCGTGGTGCGACCGCTGCTGACGTCGCTGGGCTCGATCACGACGAACCGCGCAGCTCGGCCGGCGCCGAGTGCGTCGGTCAGGCACGAGTAGACCGCGGGTCCCACCATGGTCGTGGTGGGCCAGCCGCTCATCTCGTCGGTGATCCCGCAGTCGGTGCCCCCCGCCGGCACCGGAGGGTAGGTCCGTTCCACCGTCGGACGCGGCGAGCTGTCCGGCGCGGTGGAGGCCCCGCAGGCGGCCAGCAATGATGCTGCGCACGCCACTGCCGCCATCCTCACCCACGCGTGCGGTGGTCGCATCGCACCCAGTGTCCCATGCCGTCCCGGACCGTCCCCGAGGGGGGCGCATCGGGGCCCCCGGTCCCGGGGGAGGCGCGTCGCCGTTGGCCTCAGGCGCCCTCGTAGTCGAAGCCGAGGTCGGGCGCGGTCAGCAGCGCCCGGAACTCGAGGCCCTCGGCTGCGGCCATGGCCGCACACGTGCCGCCCCGGTCCACCACGGCGACCAGCAGCACCGGCTCGGCACCGAACTCACGCACGGCCCGGGCGGCCTCGAGCAGTGACGTGCCGCGGGTGACGGTGTCCTCGGTGATGACGACCCGGTCCCCCGGGTCGAGGGCGCCGGCGATCCGGCCCCCGGCCCCGTGGTCCTTGGCCTCCTTGCGCACGCTGAACGCCTTCAGGCCGCGGCCGCGGGTGGCGGCCACGCCCGCCGTAACGAAGGCCACCGGATCGGCGCCCATCGTCAGGCCACCGATGGCGTCGACGCCGTCAGGCAGTAGCGAGAGCACGCCGTCGGCCACCAGCACCATGGCTTCGGGCCGGCACACCGACTGCTTGGAGTCGATGAACCAGGAGCTCTTCCGGCCCGACTTGAGGGTGAAGTCGCCACGCTTCACCGAGTGCTCGAGGAGATGGGCGCGCAGCGCCTCGAAGGGGGTGTCGGGCAGTGCCGTCATCATCATCGGGCTCCTCGCTCGGGCCGGTCCATCACTGGTTCGACCACAGGGGCGGCCCGGTCAGCTCCACCCCGCGCTCGCCCTCCTCCACCCAGCCGACTACCACGGGGTCGACCCCGGCACCGGACAGGGCGGTCACGGCCACGTCCACGGTGTCGACGGACACGGCCACCACCATGCCCAGCCCGAGGTTGAACACGCGGGCCATCTCCTCGTCGGCGACCCTGCCCAGTCGCCGGATCTCGGTGAAGATCGGCGGGATGTCCCAGCTGCCGCGGACCAGCACGGCCCGGCACCCTTCGGGTAGGGCCCGGGGGATGTTCCCCTCGAAGCCCCCGCCGGTGACGTGGGCCACGGCGTGCACGTCGGCCGCCGCCACGGCGGCCCGGACGGCCGGGGTGTAGATCACCGAGGGCAGCAGCAGCTCGTCGGCGACCGTGGTTTCGGCGCCCGGCCAGGCGGGGTCGGTGTAGGCGCGGCCGGCCCGCTCGAGCAGCACGTGCCGCGCCAGCGTGTAGCCGTTCGAGCGCAGTCCGGGGGACGGCAGGCCGACCAGCACGTCGCCGGCCACGACCCGCTGCGGGCCGAGGACCTCGTCGCGCTCCACGACACCGACGGCGAAGCCCACCAGGTCGAACTCGTCGGGCGCCAGGATCCCGGCGTGCTCGGCCATCTCCCCGCCGAGGAGGGTGGCGCCGACCTGCCGGCAGCCCTCGGCCACCCCGGACACCAGCTCGGCCATGCGGGCCGGCTCGACGCTGCCGGTCGAGATGTAGTCGAGGAAGAACAGCGGCTCCGCGCCCTGGCAGACCAGGTCGTCGACGCACATGGCCACCAGGTCGATGCCAACCGTGTCGTAGCGGCCGACAGCCCGGGCCACGGCCGCCTTCGTGCCCACCCCGTCGGTGCCGGACACCAGGACGGGCTGACGGTAGCGGGACGTGTCGAGGGCGAACAGCCCGCCGAAGTCGCCCAGCCCACCGAGCACCTCGGTACGCCGGGTGGAAGCCACCATCGGCTTGATGAGGTCGACGGCCCGCTCGCCGGCGTCGATGTCGACGCCGGCCGCCGCATAGGTGGCGGGGACGTCGGAGGACGGTTCGGTCACGCCGTGGGGGAGCCGGCGGCAGCCGTGACGGCGGGCCGCTCGGCGATCTCCACCTTGACCCCCACCGGGACCGGGTAGGTGCCGGTCAGGCAGGCGTCGCAGAACCCGGCGCCGGGGGCGTCGATGGCCTCGACCAGGTGCTCCAGGCTCAGGTACTCGAGCGAGTCCACGTCGAGGAACTGGGTGATCTCCTCGGGCGACTTGACGGCCGCCAGGAGCTCGGTCCGGTCGGGGGTGTCGATGCCGTAGAAGCAGGGCCACTTGAAGGGCGGTGACGAGATGCGCAGGTGGACCTCGACGGCGCCGGCCTCGCGCAGCATCTTGACCATGGCCCGGGTGGTCGTGCCCCGGACGATGGAGTCGTCGACCACGACGACCCGCTTGCCGGCGATGTTCTCGCGCAGGGGGTTGAGCTTCCGGCGCACCCCGTTGGCCCGCTCGGCCTGGGTCGGGGCGATGAAGGTGCGGCCGATGTACCGGTTCTTCACCAGGCCCTGGCCGTAGGGGATGCCCGAGCCGAAGGCGTAGCCCTCGGCGGCCGGCACCCCGGAGTCGGGCACGCCCATCACCAGGTCCGCGTGGACCGGACGCTGGGTGGCCAGCAGCTGGCCCATGCGGCGACGGGCGCCGTGGACCTCGTTGCCGTACAGGGTGGTGTCGGGGCGGGCGAAGTAGACGAACTCGAAGATGCAGAGGCGGGGGTCGAGTCGCTCCTCGGGGAAGGGGCGCTCGGAGCGGACCTCCTTGCCGTCGATGACGACCATCTCCCCCGGCTCGAGCTCGCGGATGAACGTGGCCCCGATGACGTCGAGGGCTGGAGACTCCGAGGCCAGGACCCAGCCCTGCTCGTGGTCGTCGGTGGCGTCGAGCCGGCCGAGGCACAGCGGGCGGAAGCCGTTGGGGTCGCGCACGCCGATGATCCGGTCGGCGTCCATCAGCACGAAGGAGAAGGCGCCCTCGACCTTGGGCAGCACCTCCATCAGCGCGTGCTCGAGGTCGTCGGCGTGCTCGGCCCGGGACCGCTCGGTGCCGTCGGGAGGGAACGCCTGGGCGAGCAGCTCGGCCACCAGGTCGCTGTCGGAGGAGACCATGCCGGGAAGCATGTTGGCCTGCCGGGCCAGTCCGTCGGTGTTGGTCAGGTTGCCGTTGTGGGCCAGGCCGAAGCCGGCACGCCCCACGCCGCGGAAGACGGGCTGGGCGTTGATCCAGTCACTCGAGCCGGCGGTGGAGTACCGCGTGTGGCCGATGGCCAGGTGGCCCCGGAGTCCCGACAGCTTGCGCTCGTCGAAGACCGTGGTGACGAGGCCCATGTCCTTCATGACCGTGATGAGGTCACCGTCGCTGACGGCCATGCCGGCCGACTCCTGGCCACGGTGCTGCAGGGCGTAGAGCCCGTCGAAGGTCAGGTGTGCGACAGATCGCCCCGGGGCATAGACCCCGAAGACTCCACACGCTTCCTTGGCCTCCATCATCGGTTCGTCACCGCACACACCGGGGGTCGTCGGACGGGAAGGTCGCGATCGAGCACCGAAGCTCGGCCACCACGCAATTCACTCTAGTGCCACCCGCCCCGGGTCCGCCCACCCGCCACCCCTGCGGAGCGCCGCGGCCGGCGTTGTCGGCGATGCGGCCCCGGCCCCGTCACGCCCGGCCGGTAGCGTCGGCCGGGTGATCGACCTCCACACGCACTCCACCGTCTCGGACGGCAGCGAGGAGCCCGAGCGCATCGTGGAGCTCGCCCACGAGGTCGGGTGCAGTGCCGTGGCGCTGACCGACCACGACTCGCTCGCCGGCCTGGGACGGGCCCGGGCCCGGGCGGACGAGCTGGGGATCCGCCTGGTGCCCGGGTGCGAGGTGTCCTGCGTGCCCATCGCCACCGGGGGCGTCCACGTCCTCGTCTACTTCGTGGACGACCCGACGAGCCCGCTCGGGTCGGAGCTGGACCGCCTCCGCGACGACCGGCGGACCCGCAACCTCGCCCTGGTCGAGCGACTCCACGAGCTCGGCGTGCCCGTCACCTTCGCCATGGCCGCGGCCCACGCCGGCACCGAGGCCGGGGTGGGCCGGCCCCACTTCGCCCAGGCCATGGTGGACGTCGGCGCCGTGGGCTCGGTCGACGAGGCCTTCACCCGCTACCTGTCCAACGGCGGCCTGGCCTACGTACCCAAGGGCCGCCTGACGGTGGCCGATGTCTGCAGGCTCGCCCGCGACTCGGGTGGGGTCGCCGTCCTCGCCCACCCGACGACCGTCGGCCTCGAGGGTGACGCGTTGGCCGGTGCCGTGCGGGAGATGGCCGAGGCCGGTCTGGGTGGGCTCGAGGCCGTCTACGGCCGCTACTCCCCCCAGACCAGGACCGACCTGGGGAACCTGGCCCGCCGGTTCGGCCTGGTGCCCACCGGGGGATCCGACTTCCACGGGGCCACCAAGCCGGACCTGTTCGTGGGCACCGGCACCGGCGACCTCAAGGTGCCCGACCGCGTGCTCGACCAGCTCG
>CAZULR010000170.1:0-5944 GCA_964621235.1 uncultured Acidimicrobiaceae bacterium | reverse complement strand
GCTCGCCCGACGCTTCGACCCCAACTCGTACGTGGTGTTGAGCGAGGCGATGAACAGCCATGACATCGGCCGGGGGCGTGGCGGCGTGAGCGCGGCCCTGTCCAGGGTGACCGCCAGGGTGGAGGTGGCGGGGATCGACACCGACCGCCTTTACCCGCTGGGGCTCCAGCAGGATCTGGCCAGGCTGCTCCCCGGACACCGTCCGTGCACGGTCATCTCCTCCGAGTTCGGTCACGACGGCTTCCTGCTCGAGGTGGACCAGGCCGGTGCCGTGGTGGCTGCGGCGCTCGGCGCCTGACCGGATCGGGCCCGACCACGGCATGCCGGAGCCGCTGGCGCGCAGTGGTCCGGGGCGTGCGCCCCTTGTAGGCTGGGCGCAGGCACGGGAACCGCGGCGCGGTGCCCGGTGCCCGGACGAACACGACGACCTACACTGAGGCACCGTGGGGCACGAGGGACACAGTTTCGAGGCGGTGGAGGCGATCGTGGCCAACCCGTTCCCCTCCGGAACCGATCCCGCGCTCATCCGTCTCCCGGCCGTCGCCCGACTGCGCTCCCCCGAGGACACCGAGGAGAACCACCTGCGCTACTGGCAGGCCCACCTGTGGGCGTGCCTCCTCCGTTACCGCCGGGCCTACCGGGACCCCGCCTGCCCCGACCGCCTGCGGGCCGGCTACTTCGAGGTGGACCAGGCCGCGGTGCGGCTGGCCGAGCGGGCGACGTCCGGCTTCCCACTCAGCCCCATCGACTCGGTGGGGTGCCACTCGATGCTGAAGGAGCTGCTCAATGGAGCACTCGGGCTCGAGGCCACCGTGGCCGCCCTGTCCGACGGCGTGGCCGTGCCCGGCGCGGACGACCGGGTCCCTGCCGCGGACACCGACGCGGTAGTGGTCCCGATGGACGGCGACGGCCCGGCGGTGGCCGCCCCGTCGGGTGACGCGCCGCTGACCCGGGACCTGTACATGCGGCCGCCACCTCCGTCGTCCTCCAAGGGGTTCGACTTCAAGCTCAGCCTGCGCGGCGTCCGGGGCATGCGCCGCAGCCGGTCACTGGCCGGCGACGCGCCGCGCGAAGTCGTTCCCGAGGGCTGAGCCCGCGGTTCCGAGCAGCCCCGGTCGCACTCAGTGCGAGGCGTACCACTGGGCCAGGCGGCGGAGGCCCTCGTCGACGTCGACCTCGGGACGCCAGCGGAGGACGCGCTGGGTGCTCCGCTGATCGAACCAGTGGGCGACGGACAGCTGGCGCGCCGCGAAGTGGGTCAGCGGAGGCTCGTCGCCCCGCCACACCCTGTCGAGGACGCGGCCGACCACGGCCGCCACCGGGGCGGGCACCGAGCGGACCGACGGGTCGATGCCGGCGGCGCGCAGGATGCCCTCGACGAGCTCCACCAACGGTCGGGGATCGTCGCCGGTCACGACCCAGGGGCGACCGCACGCCTCCTCGGCGTCCGCCGTCCGGTCCAGGCCGGCCACGACCGCAGCGGCGGCGTCGTCCACGTAGGTGGTGTCGACGAGCGCCCGTCCGTGGTCGGGTACTGCCAGCCGCCCCCGGCGGGCCCGGTCCACGATCCGACCGATCAGCTGGGTGTCACCGGGTCCCCAGACCAGGTGGGGGCGCAGGATCACGGTGGGCACGCTCGACTGGCGGAGTACCAGGCGCTCGGCAAGTGCCTTCGTGTGTGTGTAGGCGTCCGTGCCCGCGTAGCGGGCGTCCCCGGCGCCGGCACCGACCGCGGGCCGGTCGTCGAAGGCGACCGACGGGGACGAGACGTGCACCAGGCGACCGCATGAGGAGGCGGCGTCGACGACGTGCCCGGTGCCCACCACGTTGACCGCGTAGGCCTCGTCCCACGCCGGACGGGGGGCCACCAGGGCGGCCAGGTGGACGACGGCGTCGTTCCCGTCGGCGGCCGCCAGGACTGCGGTGCCGTCCCGCACGTCACCGAGGACGTCGGTCGCACCGCTTCCGCTCGGATGCCGCTGGAAGCAGGTCACGTCGTCGCCCCGTGCCAGCAGTCGCCGGGCCACGGCGCCCCCGAGGAGGCTCGACCCGCCGGTGAGGAGGACCTTCACCGTCCGGCCAGGAACCGGGCTGCGGTCGCCGCCAGCGCGGCCCGATCGATCTTCGACTCGTGACGCCGGTCGACGGGCAGCCGCCCCATGAGGACGGCGGCCACCGCCACCGTCGCACTGGAGCGCACGGCACGGCGCAGGTCCGCCCCGGCCACGTCGAGTCCGTCGTCGCCGGACACGACCAGGCACACCACCTGGGTGCCTGCCGGACCGATGCCCACGGCGGCGACCGACCTCCCCAGGGCGGCGCGGACGGGCTCCTCGACCGCCACGCTGGCCAGCGGGCCGTCGGCGGTGTCGAGGACATGGCTGCGGCGGCCCAGGTGGAAGACGAGTCCGCCGTGGAGATAGCCGACGTCGCCCGTGCGGTGGTAGCGCCGTCCGTCGAGGACGATCCACGTGTCGGCGTCCGCCGTCCAGGCGGCGTCGTACCCGTCGAACATCCAGGGGGCACGGACGAGAAGCTCACCCCACGTGCCGTCGGGCGCCGGAGCGGCCGGGTCGTCGAGCGCCGTGACCACCACCGAACAGCCGGGGACGGGTCGGCCGGTCGAATTCCCCCCCCTCGGACCGACGGCCTCGGGCTCGGTTCCGTCAGTGACCGGAAGGCACTCGGTCATGCCCCAGGGCGTGCGGACGTCGCCGCCGGTGACGGACCGGACCCCGACGACCAGGTCAGGGGGGATCGGCGCCCCGGCCAGCATCACGAGACCGATCGGCGCGGTCCGGCCGTAGGCGGTGGCCACGATGCGCCGGGCCGACGCGGGGGACAGCCACGCCACGGTCACCGTCGCCCGACCCGTCGCGGTCCGCAGCTCGTCGAAGCCGAGGGCCGAGGGTCGCTCGACGGGGAAGTCGGGGCGCACGCACGTCATCTGCAACGACGGCGCCAGCAACATGAACGGGCCGAATGAGGTGGTGAAGGCGTCGCCCGGCCGCATGTCGAACAGCGGGCCGACGACGTCACGCTGGGCGGCCAGCGCACCGTGGGTGTAGCGGACGGCCTTGGCCGGTCCGGTGGCCCCGGAGGTGTGGACGATGGCGGCGACGTCCGTGGCTCGGAGCACCACCGGCTCGTACCCGCCGGGGCCCGACACCCCGGGCTCGAGGGCGACGGCGCCGGGGGCCCGGGCGCCCGGGGAACGGCCCACCACGACGCGTGTGCCGCCCGGAGCGAACCGCAGAGCCGTGGCCAGAGTGACGGTGGCAGGGGTGCCGACCACGAATCGGGGGGCTGCGGCCCGCACCAGGCGGCGCAGTTGGCGGAGACCGGCGGACGCATCGGCCACGACTGGCACGCCACCCGCCTTCCACACGGCGCCGGCGGCCACCAGCAGCTCGCAGCTGGGCGGGACCAGCAGCGACACGCGGTCGCCCGGACGCAGCCCGGCGAGCTGAAGGGAGCGTGCTCCCATCGACGACCGGGCGTCGAGATCGGCCCAGGAGAGGGTCCCGTCCGGGCCGTCATAGGCGGCCGAGGTGTCGTGACACCGGGAACCGAGGGCGTCGAGGACCGAATTGAAGGGCGGGGTCGGGTCCCCGGCGACGGCGTCGGTGGAGCCATTCGTGCGGATCCGCACGCCGGCCAGCCACCGGGCCACGACCGGACCGACCGGCGCGTCGAGCGTGACGAGATGGGCGGCACCGGCGAACCGCTCGACATCGGCATGGGGGATCCGTGATCGCAGGTCGGCGAGGAACCGGTCGTGGAACACGGGGTCACGCCCACCCCACAGCAGCAGCGTTGGGACCTGCCGCTCGTTGAGCACCGCGGCACAGGCCTGCAGGGCCACATACGAGGGGTCGTCCGGTCCCACCGGGATGTCGGCCACGAAGTCACGGACCGCGGCGCGCCGTTCCGGCGTGCGGTAGGGAGCGCGCAGGGCGGCGCGGTGCTCGCGGGCCGTCATCCGTGCGGTCCCCTCGACGAAGGTCGGCGTGCGACGGCAGACGAGGTCGACGAGGCGGCGGGCCACGGCGATGAGCGGGGGGACGGCGACGTCGTCGGGCTTGGCCACTGCGGTGTTGCCCAGGATGAGGGCCTCGGCGCCGAGCGGGCCGGACGCGCCGACGGCGATGGGGCCGCCCCAGTCGTGGGCCGCCAGGACCAGGGGGCCGTCCACCTCCTGGCGGCAGAAGGCGACGAGCTCCGCGACCCGGTCGGCCAGCTGCCGCGGGCGGCCGCGTTCGGACCAGCCCATGCCGGTCTGGTCGACGGCGATCACCCGCCATGTCGGCGACAGCGTGGTCAGCAGGTCGCGCCAGACGTAGCCCCACGACGGGTTGCCGTGGACGCAGACCACGGTGCCGGCCGGCCCCGGCCCGGTGTCGAGGACGTGCCAGTCCACCGGCCGTCCGTCGGAGCCGTCGATGACTACCCGTCGGGACCAGCCCGGGTCGAGCCCCCACGTGGCCAGTTGGCCGGGCGTGGGGGAGAGGACGGGCGCCGCCGGGCCCGGGGGGGCGGGCATGGGGTCGGGCACGTCTACCAGACGAGCTCGGCGGCGGCGCAGTTGAGTCCTGAGCCGATGCCCATCAGCAGCACCCGTTCGCCGGGGGTGAGCTCCTCCGTGATGGTCGACAGCGTGTAGGGCACGGCGGCGGGGCCCATGTTGCCGAACTCGGGGTAGGTCAGCGGGACGAGGTCCATGTCGACGTCCAGGAGGTCGCAGAGCTTGTTCGTGTGGACGGCGGACACCTGGTGCATGACGTAGCGGTCGCACGTCGTCCACTCCCAGCCCGCCTCGACCGACGCGACAAACGCCTCCTTGGCGAGGGCCAGCCCGTTCTCGAGCAGGGCGGCGGTGTCGGTCCGCATGGTGTCGAGGTCGCCGACGCACAGGTCGTGGTGGACGGTGGCCGCCCGCGTGATCCCGCCGAGGTAGCGGTGTGCGCCCTCGCGAGGGCCACCCATCACCATGGCCGCGCCGCCCGAGCCGAGGGTCAGCGAGGCGAACTGGTCGAAGACGTCACCCGCCGTGGCGGTCGGCTGGCGGAGGCGGTCGATGGTCGCCAGCTGGGTGTGCCGGCTGCCCTCGCCGTCCACGATCAGCACGGTTGCCGCCTGGCCGGTCTCGATGGCCATGGCGCCCACCTGCATGGCGTTGACGAAGCCGAGGCAGGCGTTGCCGAGGTCGTAGTTGACGCACTCGGCCCCGAGGTCCAATCGGTGGTGCACCGAGCAGGCCACACTCGGCTCCAGGTGGTGCTTGCAAACCGAGGTGGAGATCAGCAGGTCGACCTCGGACGGGGCCACGTCGGCGAGCTCGAGGGCCCGTCGGCCGGCGAGGGCCGCCGCCTCGTCGAACGTGACCTCCTCGGGCCACCAGCGACGCTCGAGGATGCCGGCGACCGAGGCCAGCAGCCCTGGTCGGATGCCGCACCGTTCGAAGGTGTCCGCCAACTGCTCGTCGATCCATGCCGACGTGACGACCTCCGGTGCCTCCGCGTGTCCCACGCTCCAGATGGTCGAACGCGTGAATTCGGTACGGGGGCTCACCGACCCAGGTTACGACGTCGGGGCCGTTTGTCCGCACGCACCGTCCGCTTTCGTCCGGGGGCGCCGGGCGTCCCGCGTTTCGCCAGGTCAGAGCCGGGAACCGGTTGCCTCCGGTCGGTCGCCCTCCCGCCGGCCGGCGGTTGCTGGTGCCCGGGCCGCCCACGTCGTACCCTCGGCGGCGACACCGTTCGGATGCACGGGGAGGGGACGGACCGGATGACGGAGGAGACACGACCGCTGTCGATGGCCGAGGCCCCGCGGTCGCCCGCACCGCAGCCGTACCGGAGCGGGGCGCCGAACGTCCTGGTGCTCATCTTCGACGACCTCGGCTTCGCCCACCTCGGTGGCTACGGCTCGGACCTCGAGACACCGA
>CAZULR010000169.1:0-5995 GCA_964621235.1 uncultured Acidimicrobiaceae bacterium | reverse complement strand
ATCCCGCCCCCACGGCCACCAGGACCAGCGCTCCGACGACCATCCAGGTGGACCGGCCGATCCCCCTGGCGAAGCGACTGGACGCCGGCATGGTGATGTCGCGTCGAGGCTCCAGTGCGCCACCGGTGGCCGTCGTCGTCGACGTCGGATCGCCAGCCCGGCTCAGCCGGAATCCGTCACCGGGTGAAGGGGGATGACGTTCCGGGGGTCGCGAGACGGGAGGTCGGGGGACGGGAGGTCGCCGCTCGGGAGGCCGCTCGGGGTGTGGGCCACCACAGTCCGGGCGCGGCACGTACGGCGGGTTCCACGTGCCGTCCTCGTCCTGCCACCAGCTCCGGTCCTCCGGCGGCTCGCTCACGACGGGCCCGCTCGCCGACCGCTGTGTCCCATCTGGTGTTCATCGGCTCGGCCGGGACACAACTAGAGGCGCCACCCGGTCCCCACCCGGCCCGTTGGGCGAGCCAGCCCACCGCACACCCATGAGACAGGATTCCGCTGCAGCCGACACGTCATCCGTACCCCCTGCTGGGGGACTCGTCCTCTACTGGGCCAGTGGACTGTAGAAGACCAGCCCGTTCCCCTTGTGGTCGTAGACGACGGCGCGCCGTTCGTGGGCGTCGTCGTAGGGGCCCTTGACGATGGCACCACCGTTGGCCTCGACCGCTTGGGCGGCGGCGTCCACGTCGTCGGTCTTGATGCCGACCACGACCTGGCCGGGAATGGGATGGTCCACCGCCGTCGCCAGGGCGAGCGTCACCGATCCACCGTCCAGGGCCGCGAAATGGGATCCGTCCCGGAATTTCAGCTTCATCCCGAGGGTCTCGCTGTAGAACTGGATCGACTCGTCCAGGTCGTCCGTCGACAGGACGACCATTCGTACGTCGTATTCGCTCATTGATGCCTCCTTCGGCGGGCCGAGCCTAGAGGGGTGGACCGCGGCCCCCACAACCGGTCGGCGGGGTCAGTCGACGAGCCGGTAGGCCACCTGGGTCTCACCCACGGCGTCGCGCAACGTCAGCTGATCGCCCGCGATGATAGGTGGCGACGCATCCGAGCGCCGCGGTGTACCGGCTCCCGAGGTCGTCGACGTCGGCCGCACCAGTCTTCCGGGTCGAGGCGAGCCCGGAGATAGTGACTCCCGTCCCGCCGCTGACCTGGTAGGCGCCGGAGAGGCGGTTGCATCCGCCGAAGGCGGTGAACGCTCCGTCCGGACCGCGGTCCGCTGTCAGCTGCTCGGTCCCCGCGGTGGTCTCGACGCCACCCGATCCATTGTTGACCCCGGTCACCCTCCACGCCGTGCCGGTGAGCCCGGTCGGTGCGGTGGTGTAGGAGAGGAGTGTTTCCCCGTCGGCTCCCTGCCGGGCGAGCCGGTCGGCGGAGACCGTGTACGGGCGACCTGCGGGAGGAGCTGAAGGAGTGACGATTCCTGCCCGACTGTGACTCGGGACAGGCGATCAACGTCATCGCACCGGTCTTGATGAACAGTGACGACCCATCGGCCACGTAGGTGCCGCTGAACTGGTCGCAGCCGGTGGAGACGTTGAGCACGCCCCGCGGCTTGAACGCCAGCGCGGCGGCGCCCGCGACGGCGTTGGCGGTGCCACCAGCCGACCCATCGGTACGAGCTCGGCACCCATGCCGTGCCGATCTGCTCGTGGGTGGGTGACGTGTCCGTGGTGCTCAACGATGCTCCGTCCGACGTCGAACCGCTGCTGCATCCCGCCAACCCGACCACCCCCACGAGCACCAGGCCGGCGGCGGCGAGCCCGATGCGCATCGACCCGCTCGCCCGACTCCGTCCTCCGGCGGGGATCCCTCCGTCGTCCAGTCCTATCGCCCACGGACACGCCGCGTCGGTCATCCGACCTACGGATCCAACGGCCTCGGTTCGCCGTCGGCCGCGAACCGGACCAGGGGATAGACGTGCGCCACCTCCTGGACGGCGGCCCGGACTGCACCGTCCCGGTCGTAGGCGTGGGCCTCCACCGTCACGATGATGCGGTGGTCGTCCCCACGGAACCGGACCACCCGGTTGGCGGACCGCTGCACGGTCGACAGGAACCGCTTCGCCTGGTCGTCCAAGGGGAGCTGGACAACCACGTCGACCTCGAAGTGCATGGGCTGACGCTAGCGAACATACGTTCGTGTCGCAACCTCCGACCGGCCACCTCCGGCGCCTCCGGACGGTCAGGCCCGCTCCCCCGCGGCCAACACGGCCAGCTCCTCCTCGCCGAAAACCCTCGAGCGGGTGATGAAGTGCAGGTCCGGGCCGGCGGCGAGGGAGAAGCCCTCCGGCTCGCCCGCACCCACGTCGAGGATCAGCTGGGTGTGCTTCCAGGCTCCGAACTGGCGGTGGTCGATGTAGAAGGGACTCCGGCCGACGGCTCCCAACCGGACGTCATGGCTGCCGATCGTGAATTCGCCGTCACGGAAGCACATCGGAAGACTTCCGTCGCAACAGCCGCCCGACTGGAAGAACATGATCGGCCCACCATCGGCCGTCACCTCGTCGATGGCCGCCAGCGCCTCCGGCGTGGCAGTGATCCGCTCCACCGTCGGCGGTGTACCGTCGTCCACCTCGTACACTCCGGCCCCCGATGGTTGTGTCGACCCGTTCCCGCCCGGATCCCTAGAAGAACCCGAGCGGCTCGTCGCTGTAGCTGACCAGCAGGTTCTTGGTCTGCGAGTAGTGCTCGAGCATCATCAGATGGTTCTCCCGGCCGACGCCCGAGATCTTGTAGCCCCCGAACGCCGCCCCGGCGGGATACAGGTGGTAGCAGTTCGTCCACACGCGGCCGGCCTTGATCGCCCGCCCCATGCGGTAGGCCACGTTGCCGTTGCGGGTCCACACCCCTGCGCCCAGCCCGTAGAGGGTGTCGTTGGCGATGCGCAACGCGTCGGCCTCGTCCTTGAAGGTGGTGACAGCGAGCACGGGACCGAAGATCTCCTCCTGGAAGATCCGCATGTCGTTGGTCCCCTGCATCACCGTCGGCTCGAAGTAGTAGCCGTCGACGAGGTCGCCGCCGAGTGGTGTCCGCTCGCCGCCGATCAGCACCCGTGCGCCCTCCTGCACCCCGATGTCGACGTAGCCGGCGATCTTCTCGAGCTGCTGAGCCGAGTTCTGGGCCCCGAGCATGGTCGTCGGGTCCAGCGGGTTTCCCTGGGTGATCCGTCCGATCCGGTCCAGGCACCGCTCCATGAAGCGGTCGTACACCGACTCCTGGACCAGGGCGCGCGACGGGCACGTGCACACCTCACCCTTGTTGAACGCGTAGAGGACCAGGCCCTCGATCGCCTTGTCCAGGAACCGGTCGTCCTCGTCCATCACGTCGGCGAAGAAGATGTTGGGCGACTTTCCTCCCAACTCCACCGTCGAGGGAATCAGGTTCTCGGCGGCGTACTGCATGATCAGCCGCCCGGTGGTCGTCTCCCCGGTGAAGCCGATCTTGGCGATGCGCGGGCTCGAGGCCAGGGCCTTGCCGATCTCTCCTCCCGGACCGGTCACGATGTTGAGGACGCCCGGCGGCACGATGTCGGCGATGACCTCCGCCAGCTTGAGGATGGACCACGGCGTGGGGGACGCCGGCTTCACCACCGTGCAGTTGCCGGCGGCCAGAGCCGGGGCGATCTTCCAGGCGGCCATCAGCAACGGGAAGTTGAAGGGGATGATCTGGCCCACCACTCCGAGCGGCTCGTGGAAGTGATATGCGACGGTGTCCCTGTCGATCTCGGTCGAGCTGCCCTGGAGAGACCGGGTGGCCCCGGCGAAGTAGCGGAAGTGGTCGGCGGCCAGCGGGAGGTCGGCGGCCAGCGTCTCGCGCACCGGCTTACCGTTCTCCCAGCTCTCGGCGACCGCCAGCATGGTCAGGTTGGCCTCGATGGCGTCGGCCACCGCGTTGAGCACCGCGGCCCGCTCGGTGAGCGACGAGTCGCCCCAGGCGTCCTTGGCCGCGTGCGCCGCGTCCAGCGCGAGTTCCACGTCCTCGGCCGTGGACCGGGCCACCTCGGTGAAGGCGTGCCCGGTCACCGGGGACAGGTTCTGCATGTATTGCCCGTTGGTCGGGGGCACCCATCGCCCGCCGATGAAGTTGTCGTAGCGCGGCTTGACCTCCACCAGACTGCCCGCCTGCCCCGGTGCGAGAAAGACGCCCTCGGGCGTCATTCCGGTGGCGGTTGTTGCCTCGACGACTGCCATGGTGACCTCCTGGATCCGGTGGGCCACGCCACGCCGCCGACCATCCTCCCCGGACGGTATCGGCGCTTCCGGCCTGCAGTTCGACAGTAGAGGTGGATCGTTCGACCGAGTAGGGGCGAAGGACCGTATGTCGGGCAGTGGTCGGTCCGCCCGGGGTCGCGCCGCGGCGACGGGGCGCGGCCGGTTGCCCTCTTCCGCCCCACTGGGGTGGGCCCGCGACCGGCGCCGGGCCCACCGACCGGGTCAGGTCGTGGGCCCGCCGATCCAGCCGCGCCGTCGGAAGAAGTACAGCAGGACCAGCACGGTCAGGACCTCGAGACCCAACCCCAGGACCAGGAACGGCGTCCGTCCGGCGACCCGACCGACGAGGAACGAGAAGTTCTGGCCGAAGAAGCCCGTGAGATAGCTCAGAGGCAGGAAGATCGTGGCGATGATGGTCAACTGCTTCATCACGCTGTTGAGCCGGTTGGACACAGTCGACACATGGGTGTCCATGACCCCGGACAGCAGGTCGCGGTAGCCGTCGACGACGTCGGCGATCCGGATCAGGTGGTCGTAGATGTCCCGGAAGTAACGCTGCCCCTCCTCGGTCATGCTCGGCAGCTCCACGACCCCCGAGGCCAGGGCGGCGAACATGTCGCGTTGGGGCGTGACCACCTTGCGCATGGCGATGAGCGACCGCTTCAGGTCGAACAGGACGCCGAGCTGTGCCTCGGTCGGCTGGCGGAGGATCTCGTCCTCGAGTTCGTCGATGCGGTCGTCGAACCGGCTCAGCGCCGGGAAGAACGTGTCGATGAGGCTGTCGACGATCACGTAGAGGAGGAGCACCTGGGGGGAGACGTCCTCGATGACCCGACGCCGGGAAACCCGCGTGTGCACATCGGCCAGTGCCGGGCACTCCCCGTGGTGCACGGTGATGACGCTGTGGGCCAGCAGGAAGATGTGGAGCTCCGACGTGTCGAAGCTGTCGGGGAGCGCGCCGTGGACGACGAAGTAGGTGAACTCGTCGAACTCGTCGATCTTCGGTCGTTGGCCGAAGTGCTCTGCGTCCTCCACGGCGAGCGGGTGCAGACCCAGCGTCTGGGCCATGAATTGCGAGGACTCCTGGTCGAGTCCGTCGAGGTCGAGCCAGTACGGGGCACCGGCCTCCACGACCCTGGTGACGGAGTCCACCGTCGCCTCCGACGTGGTGCCGTCCACTGTCAATGTGCCCTTCATGTGGCGATTCTGGTACGTCACAGGGGTGACGAGGAGGATCCCTCCACCTTCACTGGGGGACGACCTCAGGCCCCCGACCGGTCGCCTCGCCGCAGCTCGGGCCTCGCGCACGGGGAGTGGCCCTAGACGGTGCGCTTTCCGCTCGACCGCTTCCGCCCGGGGGCCTCGAGCAGGGTCTATCGGTCGCGGAGATCGCCAAGGTCGCCACCATGCCCCACGACGTCGTGGCGTCCATCTCCGCCGAGCACCCTGGCGACGAGGTCTCCTGACTTCGTTCCGCTCCGGCAGGCCGTCGCCGGCGACCAGGACGCCGCACCGCCGCGGTGGTTCACCAGGCAGTTCGTCCACGCGAGAAGCAGATCGACCCCACGTGCGGCGATGCTCGACTGCCGTCTGCGTCCCGAAGACGCACACTGTCGCCAGGAGGTGGACCCGACGGGGGTGCCGGCGTCGACGAAACCCATGGCCTCACGGAGCGTGCGCGAAAACCCTGTGGGACAGGGGGGCCACGAAGTAAGTTGAGGCCTGTCGATCCGTCGAGCGGGCACCGCCGCCCAGCCTCCGGAGCGATGCAGTACCGCC
>CAZULR010000168.1:0-5997 GCA_964621235.1 uncultured Acidimicrobiaceae bacterium | reverse complement strand
CCCGCGCCGAGAAGAGCCACGCCGGCCGCTTCACGGAGGGACTCACCTCCGTCGCGTGACCACCTCCGCCACGGCTGCGGCCGGCTCCTGGAGGACCCCGGGGACCGGTTGCAGCGTGGCCGTGGACCCTCAAGACCCACCCTCGCCCACCAGCCGGACGGACCTCCCCGATGACCACCACCTACCGCCCCGACGACCCCGCCTACCTCGACGAGACCGACCTCCGTGTCGAACTCGAGCGGGTCTTCGACCTCTGCCACGGTTGTCGCCTCTGCTTCAACCTGTGCCCGTCGTTCCCCACGATGTTCGACCTCGTCGACGCCAACGACGGCGACGTGTCCGCGCTGACCGCCGCCGACCAGGACCGGGTGGTCGACGAGTGCTACCAGTGCAAGCTCTGCTACCCGAAGTGCCCCTACGTGCCGCCCCACGAGTGGCAACTCGACTTCCCCAGGCTGATGATGCGGGCGCACGCCGTCCGCCATGCCGAGGGCCTGCCCGTGCGCCAGCAGGTGACCGACCAGGTCCTGGGCCGCACCGACCTCATGGGTCGGGTGTCCACGGCGGCCGCGCCGATCGTCAACGCCGTCACCGGCACACCGGGGTCCTGGGCCCGCCGCCTGATGGAGAAGACGGCGGGCATGGCCTCTGAGCGCCTGCTCCCGCCGTACGCGCGGACGCGCTTCTCGACGTGGTTCCGCCGGCGGGGCGCGGGCCGGGGGCCGAGGGCCTTCGTGAGCGGGGCCCGACAGGGTGAGGTGTCGGTCTTCCCGACCTGCTTCATCGAGTACATGGAGCCCGCCATCGGCCAGGACCTCGTGAAGGTCTACGAGCGGAACGGCGTCTCGTGCTCACTGCCGGAGGGCACCTCGTGCTGCGGTGCCCCGTGGCTGCACCAGGGCAACATCAAGGAATTCACCAAGGCCGCCGAGCGCAACGTGACCGCCCTGGCCGCGGAGGTGCGTGCCGGCAAGGACGTGGTCGTCGCCCAGCCCACCTGCGCCTATGTCGTCCGGAAGGACTACCCCCTCTACCTGGGGCACACGGCGCTGGGCGTCGATGCGGCGCTGGTGGCGGAGCACACCTCGGACCCGGCCGAATACCTGATGGCCCTGCACCGGGGCGAGGGGACCGAGCTCGCCACCGACTTCATCGGGCGGGACACCGGCGCGGTGCCCGACCAGGTGACGTATCACGTCGCCTGCCACCTCCAGGCCCAGCACATCGGACTCAAGAGCCGGGACCTGTTGAAGGTGGCCGGGGTGAAGGCGACGCTGGTCCAGCGGTGCTCCGGGATCGACGGCACCTGGGGCTACCGGGCCGAGAACTACGAGCTGGCCCGGAAGGTGGCGGCCCCGATGGCGAAGGAGGTCCGGGCGGCGGGCAACCCGGTCGTCTGCGGTGACTGCCACCTGGCCAACGGCGCCATCGAGCAGGAGACGGGCACCCGGCCCGTCCATCCGATGCAGCTGATGGCCCGGGCCTACGGCATCCCTGAGGAGGAACGGTGACCACACGACCCCTGACGCTCGACGACATCGCCGACCAGCGCGCCTACGAGCGGGAGCGGGACGCGTTCCGCCGGGACGTCATCGCCCACAAGAAGGTGCGGCGGGTGACGGTCGGGCCCGTCATCACGCTCACCTTCGAGAGCCGCATGACCATGCGGTTCCAGGTCCAGGAGATGGCCCGGGCCGAGCGGATGACGACCGACGAGCAGATCCAGCACGAGCTCGACGTCTACAACCGGCTCCTTCCCGTCCCGGGGGAGCTGTCGGCCACCCTGTTCCTCGAACTGACGACCGAGGACGACCTGCGGACGTGGCTGCCCCGGCTGGTGGGGATCGAGCGGTCGGTGGTGCTCGAGATCGGCGAGGGTCCGCAGCTCCGCATCGTCCGCTCGGTCCCCGATCAGGAGCACGAGTCGCAGTTGACGCGCGACGAGGTCACCTCGGCGGTCCACTACGTCCGATTCCCGTTCACCCCGGGCGAGGCGGCGGCCTTCGACACGGGCCCGGTCAGCCTGGTCGTCGACCACCCGGGCTACCCCGCCGGGCACCCCGGTGTCGAGCTGTCGGACGCCACCCGTGCCGAGCTGTCCCGGGACCTGGCCGGGCAGTAGCAGCACCGGGGGACGTCGGGCTACTCGCCGGTGAACTCGGGCTCGCGTCGGGCCAGTGAGGCGGCGATCCCCTCGTCGAAGTCCGCAGTTCCCATGAGCCGCAGCTGCTCGGCGCGCTCGTGGTCGACCGTTCCGCGGAACCGGGTGACCAGGTCGGCCCGCAGGGTGCGTCGGATCGACCGGACGGCCTGGGGCGCCGAGCGGGCGATCTCGTCGGCCAGAGCGTGGGCGCCCGCCCGCGGATCGTCGTCGAGCCGGTCGCACAGGCCGATGGCCAGCGCCTGGTCGCCGTCGATGCGGGCGCCGGTGGTGAGCAGCTCGAGCGCGGCCTGCCGGCCGACGACCGCAGGCAGCGTCAACGAGATCCCGAAGCCCTGGTGGAATCCGAGTCGGGCGAAGTTGGCGGTGAAGCGGCTCGTGGCTGCGGCCACCCGGAAGTCGGCGGCCAGGGCGAGTCCCAGCCCGCCCCCGACGGCCGCTCCCTGCACGGCGGCCACGATCGGGAGCGGCCCGTCGATCAGGCGCGTCGCCGTGTCGTACAAGGTGGTGAGTGCGTCGGGCTCCGGACGACCGGTCGAGCCGAAGTCGAGTCCGGCGCAGAAGTGGCGGCCCTCCGAGCACAGCACCACCGCCCGTCCGCCCCGGGCGTCGGCCCATTCGAGCGCCCCGACGACCGAGGCCAGGAGGGAGGCATCGAAGTAGTTGGCCGGCGGGCGGTGCATCTCCACCTCGGCCACGTGGCGGTCGTCGAGGACCACGGAGACGTCGCCGAAGGCGGCGTCGGTCGCGGTCGGCGTCATCGTGCCGACTCGTCGGTCGCCCCGGTCGCCCCGGTCGCAGGTCGGCCCGATGGTTCACCGGAAGCGGCGGACGGGGAGTCGGATCCCGGGCGGACGTCGGCGCCGGGACGAGGATGGTGCTCCCGCCACCCGGCGACCTCCGCCCGCACCTCGGCGTCATGCTCGCCGCTGACCGCGGCGTGGCGGTGGACGGTGGGACCCGGATGGTTGGCGAACCGCACCGGCTGGGGAATGACCTTGTAGCGGCCGGCCAGGGGGTGCTCGTCCTCCGGAAGCTCCGCGACGAGTTCCTCGAGGGAGGGCACGGGAGATGCCGGAATGCCCTTGTCGGCGCAGAACCGGAGCCACTCGGCCGTGGTGCGGTCGAGGAGCACGCCGGCGACCTCGGCGTAGAGGCTGTCGGCATGCTCGATGCGGGAGCGGGCCGACCGGATCCGCTCGTCCTGGACCAGGTCGTCCCGTCCGGCCGCCCGGAACAGGTCCTCGTAGTTCTGCCGGGTGTAGGCGAGCACGTTGATCCACCCGTCCCGGGTCCGCTGCGGCCTGCGCTCCGGGTTCAGGATCCGGCCGTAGCCCGGGGGGCCGAGCGGGGGGACCGTGGTGGCGGCGCCGGCGTGCTCGACGAGGGTGAAGGCGGTCATCACGTCGATCATCGGTACCTCGATCCGCTGGCCCCGGCCGGTACGCTCGCACTCGAAGAGGGCGGCCATGACGGCGTAGGCGATCGTCAGGCCACACACTTTGTCGGCCAAAAGGGTCGGGACGAGCACCGGCACACCGCCCATGCGCCGGAAGGTGTCGGGGATGCCCGAACCGGCCTGGATCACGTCGTCATAGGCCGGAGCGTCGGCGGACGGGGAGTCGGACGGGTAGCCCTGGGCCTGGCAGTAGACGACCTCGGGGTGCACGGCGCGCACGTCCTCGTAGGCGAGGCCGAGCCTGGCCAGCGTGCCCGGTCGGAGATTCGTCACGACCACGTCGACGGTGGCGGCGATGTCGAGCACCTCCCGGCGGCCTTCCGGGTCCTTCAGGTCGAGGACCACGTTGCGCTTGTTGCGCAGGAGGTTGAGGGCGAGCCCGGACAGCGTCGGCACGGGGCCAGCCGTCATGACCCGGCTGAGCGTGCCCTTCGGGTCCTCCACCGTGATGACGTCGGCACCCAGGTCGCCGAAGATCTGGGTGGCCAACGGTCCCATGATGACCGAGCTGAGGTCGAGCACGCGGACCCCGTGGAGCGGCCCGGTCGGCGTCGGTGGCATGGCGGTGTCCTTTGGTGCGGGGGTGGCGTGGTGCGGGGGTGGCGTGGTGTGGAGGTGACGGCAGGGCTCGGTCCCGGGTCGTGTTACGGGCTGCGGCACCCGCTTCGGGGGTCCGCCGGGACGAATGGCCAATCGTACCGACCCGGACCCGGGTCGGGGTCACCCCGCCGGCCTCGGACGGCGCGGGAGACTGGGCGACGATGAGCGGACCGGAGCGGACACGCACGAGCTTCTGGGACGAGGTAAAGGACGCGGTGACTCCGCGGGCGGTGTTCCTGGTCATCGGCGTGGCCGTCATCCAGGTGGCGTTCATCACGTCCTACGTCGGGGCGTTCCACCATCCCGAGCCCCATGGTCTGCCCGTCGCCGTGGTCGGCCCAGCGGGTGATGCGCCACAACTGGTGAAGGCGCTGAACGGGATCCCGGGCCATCCGATCCAGGTCACGGCGGCGCCCTCGGTGGCGGCGGGAACCCGCCAGCTTCTGCGCCGGGAGGTCTTCGGTGTCCTGGTCGTCGACCCGACGGCGACGGGGGAGCAGCTGATCGAAGCGAGCGCCAGCGGGGTGTCCGCGTCCGTGGCCGTCACCGACGTCCTCGACGCGGTCGCCGCCCGCTACCACCGGACCGTGGTGGTCCACGACATCCGGCCGCCGTCAGCCGGCGACCGGAACGGGCTGACATCGTTCTACCTGGTCATCGGTTGGATCGTGGGTGGCTACCTGGTGGCCTCGATCCTCGGGATCAGCACCGGTTCACGGCCCGCCAACGCCCGACGGGCCACGCTGCGCCTCGGGGCGATCGCCGTCTATGCCCTGGTCACCGGGCTGGCCGGAGCGATCGTCGTCGGTCCGATCCTGCACGCCCTGCCCGGTCCGACGATCCAGCTCGGGTTGCTCGGCGCCCTCGTGATCTTCTCCGCCGGCGCCTTCGCCATGGCCCTGCTCGTGGTGGCCGGCACCATCGGCATCGGCCTGGCCATCATCGTCTTCGTCGTTCTGGGCAACCCCAGTGCCGGAGGACCCTATGCGTGGCAGCTCCTCCCGCCGTTCTGGCGGGACATCGGGCCGTGGCTGCCGTCGGGGGCGGGCACGGCGGCGGCACGGGGGATCGCCTACTTCGGCTCGACCGCCATCACGGCGAACCTCCTGGTCGTCGCCGCCTACGGGGTCGTCGGGATCATCGTCGTCTACCTCGTGCTGCTCGATGTCGGCCATCAGCTGATCGACCTGCCCGACGTGGCCCGGCGGGCCCAGGGTGCAGAGGACGCCCACGGCGGTGGCGATGCCCGTGGCGGTGACGGTGACGGTGACGGTGGGGACGGGCACGACGCCGGGACCGCGACGCCGGTCTGACGTCCCGTGCCGACCGGCGGGGCCTACCCGGCAAGGTCGGGGCCAGGTCGGAACAGGGTTTCCGGCAAGGTGGTCGGGGGAGGTTGGCGATGTCGCCCGTCCGGGTGGCCCGTCCGGTGCCCCAGTGCCGACGGTGAGGCACTCCGGTGCACCGAAAGGACCCATCCATGAGCAGCGCCACCACCACGACGATCGTCGGGAACCTGACCCGCGATCCGGAGATCCGCTACACCCGTGAGGGCCAGGCCACCTGCGCGATCGGGGTGGCCGCCAACCGCCGGTGGCAGAACCGGGAGACCAACGAGTGGGAGGAGTCCACCTCCTTCTTCGATGTCGTGGCCTGGCGTGACCTGGCCGAGAACGTCGCCCTGAGCCTGACCAAGGGGATGCGGGTCATCGTCACCGGTCGCCTCGAGCAGCGCAGCTGGGAGACCGAGGACGGCGACAAGCGGTTCAAGATCGAG
>CAZULR010000167.1:0-5998 GCA_964621235.1 uncultured Acidimicrobiaceae bacterium | reverse complement strand
GACGGCACCACCACCGCCACCGTGCTGGCCCAGGCCCTCATCCGCCAGGGGCTGCGCAACGTGGCCGCCGGCGCCAACCCGCTGGGCCTCCGCAAGGGGATCGACAAGGGCG
Source organism: uncultured Acidimicrobiaceae bacterium (assembly GCA_964621235.1). Taxonomy (GTDB): domain Bacteria; phylum Actinomycetota; class Acidimicrobiia; order Acidimicrobiales; family RAAP-2; genus Bog-756. The sequence continues at coordinate 5,886 of CAZULR010000167.1, read as the reverse complement.
TGGCCGCGGCCGTGGCCTCGATCCACAAGCAGGCCAAGGAGATCGACTCGAAGCACGAGATCGCGCAGGTCGCCTCCATCTCCGCCGCAGACACCGCCATCGGCGAGGTCCTGGCCGACGCCATCGACCGGGTCGGCAAGGACGGCACCGTGACCGTCGAGGAGTCCAACACCTTCGGCATCGAGCTCGAGTTCACCGAGGGCATGCAGTTCGACAAGGGCTACCTGTCGCCGTACTTCGTGACCGACGCCGAGCGGCAGGAGGCCGTCCTCGACGACCCGTTGATCATCTTCGTCAACGGCAAGATCAGCGCCGTCCACGACCTCGTGCCCGTGCTCGAGAAGGTCATGCAGACCGGCAAGCCGCTGTTGATCGTGGCCGAGGACGTCGAGGGCGAGGCCCTGGCCACCCTGGTCGTCAACAAGATCCGAGGGACGTTCACGTCGGTCGCCGTCAAGGCCCCCGGCTTCGGTGAGCGCCGCAAGGCGATGCTCCAGGACATGGCCGTCCTCACGGGCGCCCAGGTGATCTCCGAGGAGATCGGCCTCAAGCTCGACTCCGCCACGATCGACCTGCTGGGCAGCGCCCGCCGGGTCATCGTGACCAAGGACAACACGACCATCGTCGAGGGTGCCGGTTCCGCAGACGACGTGAAGGGCCGTATCGCCCAGATCAAGCGCGAGATCGACGACACGGACTCCGACTGGGACCGCGAGAAGCTGCAGGAGCGCCTGGCCAAGCTGGCCGGGGGCGTGGCCGTGGTCAAGGTCGGCGCCGCCACCGAGGTGGAGCTCAAGGAGAAGAAGCACCGTATCGAGGACGCGCTGTCCGCCACCCGGGCCGCCGTCGAGGAGGGCATCGTGGCCGGTGGCGGTACCGCACTGGTCCGGTCCCGTGCCGCCGTGCAGTCGGTCATCGACTCCCTCGAGGGGGACGAGGCCACCGGCGCCACCATCGTGCTGAAGGCCCTGGCCGCCCCGTTGGAGGCCATCGCCAACAACGCCGGCCTCGAGGGCACCGTGTACGTGAAGGAGGTGGAGGGCAAGAAGGGCCACGTCGGCCTCAATGCCGCCACCGGCGAGCTCGAGGACCTGGTCAAGGCCGGCGTCATCGACCCCGCCAAGGTCACGCGATCCGCGCTGCAGAACGCCGCCTCCATCGCCGGGCTGCTCCTCACCACCGAGGCGCTCGTGGCCGACAAGCCCGAGAAGGCCGATCCGGCCGCCGCCGCGGCCGCCGCCGCCGCCATGGGTGGCGGCATGGGCGGGATGGGTGGCATGGGCGGCATGATGTAGCCGTCCGCCGACCGGCGGTCTCGGTCGGCACGCCGCAGCTGCGGCACATCTGGAGTGATCGGAGGCCGGGCCCACGGGTCCGGCCTCCGTCGCGTCCGGCCTGCGAAGGGGCGACGGCCTCGCGGACGGCGGGGACGGCAACACCGGATGCCCCCCGATGCTTGACACCGTCGACCTCAGGGGAGGACGCTGCAGCAGGGCAGGTATGCGGTGGACGGAGGGAACGGGTAGGCGCGGTCATGGGCGGGAGTCAGACGTTGCGTACCGGGGGCGAGCTGCGTCGGCCCCGGTGGATCGCCTGGAGCCGCATCCTGGCCGGCATCGGCGTGGTCGTCGTCGGCGTCGTGGTCTTCGCGGTCGTCCAGGCGCATGTGGACTGGCTCACCGCGCACGGCCGGCGTACGCCGGCCGTGGTCGTGGGAACCGATCCGGCGTGCGGGAGCGAGGACGTGCCCCGCGTCGCGGTGAGGTTCACCGTCTTCAGCGGTGTGGAGGTGACGGACGATCTCGCCACGGACGGGACGGAGTGCAGCAGCTTCCACGTCGGCCAGAAGGTGTGGGTGATGGTCGACCCGTCCGACTCGTCGAACGCGGCCCTGGCGGGCGGCTACGCCGACGTCGGAACGTCCGGCTGGATCGCGTTCGGCCTCGTGCTCCTCGGCATCGGGATCAGCTGGAGGGGCTGGCGTCAGTTGCTCGCCGTGCAGCGCGCCCACGTGCAGTCGGTCGGTGCGCCCGGCGCCGACAGGTCGACGGGCACCGCCGCCGAGCCGCCGCGACCAACACCGGACGCCCCTGTGCCGGCACGAGGGCTGTCCACGCCTCCGGCGTGGCACACCGACCCGTGGGGCCTGGCGCCGCTCCGATGGTGGGACGGCGAGCGTTGGACGGAGAGCACGTCACCGTGGCCCTCGGGTCCGTCGCGCGCCGCCACCCCGGATCGACCGACCGTGCCTTCCGCATCGGCGCCACACGGTGCGAGCGGACCTGGGGTGGTGGCCCCCGTGGGTCCTGCGCCGAAGTCGCAGGTGACCGCCGGCGTCCTGGCGATCACCCTGGGTTGGCTGGGCGTGCACCGGTTCTACCTGGGATTCACCGGTATCGGGCTGCTGATGCTGCTGCTATCCGTGGTGACGGTGGTCCTCGCTCCGGTCGTGGCCGTATGGGGCATCGTCGAAGGAGTGCTCATCCTGAGGGGCAGTCGATCCTATTCCCACGACGCGCGTGGCGCCCGGCTTCGGCCCCGCCAGCCGAGCCGACCACCGGGCGACGATCGGGGAACCTGAGGGAGGTGGCCGTCGTGCCGGTGGCCCGGTCGCGTTCAGCCCTGCTGCTCGGGCACGTAGTGGCGCTCACCGGCCCGGTCGAGCCAGACCCGCATGGTCCGCTTCGTGCCCGGGTCGTTGAACAGCTCGTCCGTGGGTGTCCAACCGGGCTGTGGCTGGTCCGACTCGCCATGGCGTCGCACGAAGAGGCTGATGACCACGGCGACGATGACGGCCACCCCGAGCAGCCCGAAGACGATCACCATCGATCGGACCTTCCGGTCGCGGCGCTGGTCCGGGCCCCGTTCACTGACTGGCCCCGACGACGACGGCGGTGCCGTAGGCGACGATCTCGGTGAGGGACTGGCCGATCTCTGAGGAGTCGAACCGGAACTGGATCACGGCGTTCGCCCCCATCACCCGCGCGTTCTCGATCATCCGGTCGAGGGCGTGGCGACGGGTGTCCTCCAGGAGCTTGGTGTACTGGGTCACCTCGCCCCCGGCGAGTGCCTTGAACCCGGCGGTGAAACCCTTGGCCGCCCCCATCGAACGCACCACTAGCCCGAACACCAGGCCGAGGTTGCGCTCGATCCGCCACTCCGGGAACTCGAGCGCGGTGGTGATGGGGAACTGCGGTGCGGCACCGGCGTCGGTCATGTCGGTCTCCTCCCGCCCACCCGGGGTCGGGTGCGGCGTCGATCCGGTCCGATGGTACCGAGGTCCGACGGGGTCCGGCCGGATGGGACCGGGACGACGGTCGTGCGACGCACCGCGCCCGGCACACCGCACGTAGTGTCGACCCCGATGCGCAACCCCGAGCCCCCGCACCGCGCCGGCCCCCAGGTCATCCCCCGACCCCCGTCGCACCGGCCGGGTGGGCCGGCTCCCTGGGCGCACCTGCCCTCGGGATCCCGGTCGTCCATGCCACTGGACGACGTCGTCGCCGCCGTCAGGGCGCGCGACGGCTCCACCGATGCCGCCACCACGGCGGCCGCGCTGTCCGAGTTCACGCGCTCGTTCTCCGACGCGTACCCTGACGCCAATCCCGCCGCCGTGCTCGTGGCCCTGTTCGAGGAGGCCGGCGAGGCGCGGGTGCTCCTGACCGTCCGGTCGTCCGACCTCCGGTCCCACCAGGGTGAGGTGGCCTTCCCCGGGGGAAAGCTGGACCCGGGCGAGGCCGTCGACGAGGGGGCCCGCCGCGAGGCCGAGGAGGAGGTCGGCCTCGACCCGGCCGCGGTCAGCGTCGTCGGGCACCTCACCGCCATGCCGACCGTCTCCTCCAACACCCTGATGACGCCGGTGGTGGCCACGCTGGACGGCCGGCCCGCCACCGACCCGGCGCCCGACGAGGTGGCCCGGGTCTTCGACGTGGCCCTGGTCGACCTGGTGGGTGACGGCGTGTGGGCCGAGGAGCTCTGGGCCGTGCCGGGCCGCCACGGTGCGGACGGCCGGCCGGGCGGTGAGTTCCCGGTCTGGTTCTTCATGGCCGCGGGCGAGACCATCTGGGGTGCCACCGCCCGGGTCCTGACCGAGCTGCTCTGCCTGGTCCTCGGCGTCGACGGTCCCACCCGGCCCCGGCCGCGCTGAATCCGGCCCCGGAGCGCCGAAGACGGTCCGCCACGCCGCTACGGACCCCGTGCCCAGGCGGTATCGTGGGGGATGGTCGGTGCGGGCACGTCGGAGCTGCCACCGCCTGTGGAGGTACGTCCAACTGCAACCATGGTCCGGAGGGCAATTCAGTGGCTGAGCTAGAGATCGGCATCTTCAAGTCGGGACGGAGGGCCTACGGGTTCGACGACATCGCCATCGTCCCCAGCCGCCGCACCCGGGACCCTGAGGATGTCGACATCTCCTGGCAGATCGACGCCTACCAGTTCGAGCTCCCCCTCATGGCCTCGGCCATGGACGGGGTCGTCAGCCCCGCGACCGCCGTCGAGATCGGGCGCCTGGGCGGCCTCGGTGTCCTCAACCTGGAGGGTCTGTGGACCCGCTACGAGGACCCCTCCAAGCTCTTCGACGAGATCCGCGAGCTGCCGACCGAGAAGGCGACCGCCCGGATGCAGCAGATGTACGCCGAGCCCGTCCAGATGGAGCTCGTCACCCAGCGGATCAAGGAGATGCGGGCGGCGGGCATCACCACCGCGGCCTCCGTCACTCCGCAGAAGACCCAGGAGTTCGCCGCGGCCCTGCTCGCCGCCGAGCTGGACATCCTCGTCATCCAGGGCACGGTGGTGTCGGCCGAGCACGTGTCCAAGACGGTCGAGCCGCTCAACCTGAAGCGCTTCATCCGCGAGTTCGAGGTCCCGGTGATCGTCGGTGGCTGCGCCTCGTACCAGGCCGGCCTCCACCTCATGCGGACCGGCGCCGTCGGCGTGCTCGTCGGCGTGGGCCCGGGCAACGCCTGTACGACCCGCGGGGTGCTCGGCATTGGCGTGCCCCAGGCCACCGCCATCGCCGACGTGGCCGGGGCCCGCATGCGCCACCTCGACGAGACGGGTGTCTACTGCCACGTGATCGCCGACGGCGGCATGTCCAAGGGCGGCGACATCGCCAAGGCCGTCGCCTGCGGCGCCGACGCCGTGATGCTCGGCTCGCCCCTCTCCTCCGCCGTCGAGGCCCCGGCCCGCGGCTTCCACTGGGGCATGGCCACCTTCCACCCGACGCTGCCCCGTGGCGCCCGGGTCAAGACCACGACCCGCGGCACGCTCCAGGAGATCCTGCTCGGCCCCGCCCATGAGAACGACGGCCGGATGAATCTGTTCGGCGCCCTGCGCACGGCCATGGCGACGTGCGGGTACCAGACCGTGAAGGAGTTCCAGAAGGCCGAGGTCATGGTGGCTCCGGCACTCCAGACCGAGGGCAAGGACCTGCAGCGCTCGCAGGGTGTCGGCATGGGCCATTGAGCCCGGCCGAGCCCACCGAGGACCCCCGTGAGGGGCCGGTCCTGGTCGTCGACTTCGGTGCCCAGTACGCCCAGCTGATCGCCCGCAGGGTCCGTGAGGCCCACGTCTACTCCGAGATCGTCCCGCACACCGCCACGGCGGCCGACCTGGCGGCCCGCCGGCCCGCCGGGATCATCCTCTCCGGAGGGCCCAAGTCGGTCAACGAGACGCCCGCGCCCTCCATCGATCCGGCGGTCTACGACCTCGGGGTCCCCATCCTGGGCATCTGCTACGGCGCCCAGCTCCTCACCCAGCAGCTCGGTGGGGTCGTCGACCGGACGGGACGCGGCGAATACGGCCGCACCCCCCTGACCGTCACCGGCTCGTCGCCGCTCTTCTCCGACTGGCCGGAGTCGTGCGAGGTGTGGATGAGCCACGGCGACG
>CAZULR010000166.1:0-6016 GCA_964621235.1 uncultured Acidimicrobiaceae bacterium | reverse complement strand
CCAACGTGTTCGACGTCGACTGGTACGACAGCCTGGACGACGTGCCGGCCGACTACCTTCCGCCCTCGCCGTTCAAGACCTTCGTCGAGGACCTCCCCACCGCGGACCGGTAGGCGTCACCCACCCCGTCCGGGGCAGCGGGTTCGGCTCATCCCCGGACCGCAGCCTCGATCGCCGCGATGTCGATCTTCCCCATCGTCATCATCGCCTCCATGGCCCGCTTCGCCGCGGCCCGGTCGGAGCTGTTCGTCGCCTCCAGAAGGGCGCGGGGCGTGATCTGCCAGGAGAACCCCCACCGGTCCTTGCACCAGCCGCACGCGCTCTCCTCGCCACCGTTGGCGACGATGGCGTCCCAGAACCGGTCCGTCTCGGCCTGATCGTCGGTCAGGACCATGAAGCTGACCGCCTCGTTGGGGACGAAGTTCGGTCCACCGTTCAGCCCCAGGAACGCCCGGCCCAGCACGGTGAATTCGACCGTGAGCTCGTCACCGGCGGTTCCGTCGGGGTAGTCCGACGCGGCCGCATGGACCGCGTCGACGTGGCTGTCGGGAAACGTGCCCGCGTAGAACTCCGCCGCCCGTCTCGCCTCACCGTGATCGAACCACATGCAGGTGGCCAGCTTCTCGGACATCTGCGCCTCCAATCATGCTCCGGAGCCGTGCCCCGGTGGCCGGACTCCCCGTCACTTCCACCTATTCCCCGGGTTCCCCGTGGCACCACGGTCGATTCCTAGCCACCCCATCATGGCCCGACCTTGCTGGCGGCACCCCACCCGGCGGTTGGCCTCCTCCGAGGGCTGGACGGAACGGCCGGACTGCAGGAGAGTTGCGCCATGACGTTCGCAGGTGATCGGTCCGGGGAGCGGTCCGAGGCGCGGCATTCGGACGGCTGGTACGCCGACTCGGGCCACGACATCCGCGTCCGGGCCGGCGATCAGCTGTTCATCCGGTGCCGCGGGGGTCCCTGCCGGAGTCGACTCGAGACGTTCCCGCCCCGCCTGGAGATCCCGGAACGGGGCGGGGTCTACGTCCTGGTCGACGACGGGCCGGTCGAGTCCTGGGCGTACGAGTTCGTCGGCACCTTCGAGCGGTAGCCGTCCCGGGCACCGCTCCTCCGTCGTGCGGCCCCCGTCAATCCGGCGTCACCGACCGTGACGACAGCGACCAACTCACCACGCTCACGGCCCCCGATCAGCGGTCCGGCGACTGCTCCCCGTGCCCGACAGGTCGATCGCGCGGAGGGCCGGCCGGGTGGGACACCTTCGTGCTCCGGGGACCGGTCGGCACGGCTGCGAGCTGGGAGGCCCGTCGCCCGATCGTCGGATGGCGGGCGGAGGGATCGGGCGGCTGGCCGCGCTGTCGGTGGCCCTTCTGGCGATCGGGCTCTTCCAGGAATCCGAGGGCGACCGGGTCGAAGGGGGCGACGAGCGCCGGCACGGATCGAAGTCTGACGAGTCGCCTCCCGGACCGTCAACAGAGGATGGGGCCGGCGTGACCGAAGGAAGGTGCCGGGGAGTCAGTGGCCGCTGGACCCGGTCTTCACGAGCGTCACGCCATCGACCCGAAGCGTGCCCGTGCCACCCCAGGTGACGACGATCACCACCGTCTCGGTGTGCGCGACGGTGAACGTCGACGACAGGCTGGACCGCGTGGTCAGGCCCTCCGTGGCGAGGATCCTGGTGCCCTGGTCGTGCGGGCCGGAGAGCGCGACCACCTGCAGGTGGCTGTCCTCGGGCTGCCCTCCGGTGACGCCGTAGTGGACCACCGTCACGTAGCGACCCGGCAGGAGGGGCCAGTAGGGGCCGAGTGCCACGGCGCCGGAACGGGACGGCGCCGTCGCCACCCGGGAGGCTCCCTGGACGGTCCCGGTGTCGGACAGGAAGGAGCTGGCGGGCCACCGCGCGGGACCCGGCAGGAGGACGTCGGCGTGCCAGGTCGCCAGCACGGTCACGAGCGAGGTGCCGATGAGGACGCCGAGCCGAACGGCCCGCGGGTGGGCGGGGCGTCGGGCCACGCAGACCAGGACGTAGACCGCCAGGATCGAGATCGACACCGTGGCGGCCGTCCCCCAGAGGTTCCGGGCGTTGTCCCACGCATGGACGGAGCCGACCATGGCCGGAAAGGGACTGGCGGAGTTGGACGCCGCCGAGAGGAACGACCCCATGGTCGTCGGGGTGATGTAGCCCAGGACGGGCGACGGGTCGAGGCCACCCCACCACCCGACGTAGCGCGTCGGGTCCCAGGCGAGCTGGTTGAAGTAGACGTGCTCGTCGCTCAAGATCGGGAGCCACTGCGCGCCGAACGCGAGGGCGATCAGGGCACCGAGGCCGACACCGGCACGCGGGCGGAGCCTCCAGAGCCTCACCAGGTAGAGCCCGGCGAGGACGATCAACAGGGGCATCACCGGCCACATGAAGCGTCCGACGAAGCTGCCCCCGCCGAAGCTGATCGTCTGGGTGGCGTTGCCGTAGGTCGTGGCCACGACCACGACGGCACAGGTCGTCACGAACACCGGGATCCGGTGGCGGAGGAGCCACAGGGCGGCAAAGGCGAGAAGCGCCAGCGGAAGGGCGACGAGCAGCCCCTGGCGCCGGTCGATGAGTAGGGCGACGGCCCGGGTGAACGTGTCGACACCGGTGGGCGAGACCGACTGTTCGGGCCCCAGAAGATGGCCGTAGGCCCAGAGGTTGAAGACGGCCAGTGCGACCAGACTCAGGATCGTCGGAACGAGCAGCCAGAGGAGCTGGGACCGCGCCACGTTGGCACGTACGTACAAGATCACTGCGGCGACGATCAGGAGGACCACGACCAGCGCGTTCGCCTGATGGAGCCACGGCATCACGGCCAGGAGCACCGCGCCGCAGGCCAGACGGTGGGGGGACACGCGACCCCGGACCTCCAGAAGCGCGAGCAACAGCACGACCACGGCCAACGCCAGTCCGGTCGCCAGATCGGGGTAGACCTGGGTCGAGGCGAGCAGGTAGGCCGGCGCCAGGAAGAGCAGGGCGACCGCGTACCCCCACGGCGACTCCACGTCGGCGAGGTCCAGGGCCAGCCGCACCGCACCGACGGCCAGGGCGGACAGCCCGGCCACCAGGGTGACCACGGCCACCCCTGTCCCGATCGTCATCGGGAGGGCGAGCAGCGCGGACAGTCCGATGGAGTGGCCCGGGAAGAGGATCCCGTGGCGGAACACCGGGACGACCTGGGAGACCGCCGCATCGAGATTCCCACCACGGGGCACGTTCCAGGGGAAGATGCTGTGGTGGGCGACCGCGAAGTGGAACGCCGGGTCCATGTTGAGCGTGTGGAAGCGTCCGATGGCCAGGGCGGCCGCGAGATAGTAGGGCTCGTCCCCGCCGTAGCCGACGCCCTGGTGGCGGACGAGCGCCAGCGTCGCCAGTGACGCGCCGAAGAGCACGACGAAGGCGACGGCGGCACCGGGCCAGCCTGGGCTGCGCCTCCGGTCCGCCCGCCGGTGTGCCGGACCGGTCCGCACCGGGGTCTCTGGCGCGGCGCCCGCAGGCCCACCGTCGAGCTCGGTGACGGGGACGTCCACGCCGTCAACCTAGCGGCGGCACCGCCGGCCGTCGGAGACGGTACGAGCCCCTCGTCCCGGCACCTCCCCTGCGGGAGCCGGACGGCTCAGCCGAGGACGGCCCGCAACGACTCGCACTCGCGGGCCGCGGTGTCCCGGAGGGTGGCGACGTCAGGACCGGTCGACAGTACCGAGCGGGAGGCACTGGGGAGCACGGTCCCCGGCGCACACCCCCCGAACAGCTGCCGCACCGAATCGGTCGTACCGCCCTGGACCCCGAATCCCGGGGCGAGGATCACCCCGCCGAGTCCGGCCAGGTCGAATGCGGAGGGCTCGAGCGTGGCCCCGATGACCACGCCCACCGTGCCGGGCACCGGGAGACCGCCCGCATTGAGCGCCGCCGCCTCGGCCAGCAGCTCGTCCTCCACCGACGGGCCCGCCGCCGTGACGGCCGTCTGCAGCGACCGGCCCTCGGGATTTGAGCTGCGGGTCACGACGATGACCCCGCGCCCGCCGGCCGCGGCCAGGTCGAGGGCGGGCCGGAGGGCGCCGACGCCCATGTACGGCATGACCGTCACGGCGTCGGCGACGAGGGGGCTCACCGGGTCGAGCCAGGCCGACGCATAGGCGGCCATGGTGGACCCGATGTCGCCCCGCTTGGCGTCGGCGATGACCAGCAGGCCGGCGGCCCGGGCAGCGGCCAGGACCTCCTCGAGGGCCGCCACCCCGCCCGACCCCAGCCGTTCGAAGAAGGCCACCTGCGGCTTCACCACCGGGACCACCCCGGCGAACGCCTCCACGCAGGTCAGGCCGAAGGCGCGCAGGCCGTCGGGCGTGTCGGGAAGTCCCCAGGCACCGAGCAGGTCGGCGCTCGGGTCGATGCCGGCGCACATCGGCCCGGTGGCGGCCACCGCCTTGGCCACCGTGGTCGCGAATCCGTCCGTCATGGTGTCCTCCTCCTCGATGGGGCCGCGCCCGTCGGCGGCCCGCTCTCCGGTGCGGTCGGACTCACGGCTGGGCCACCCCGCGCAACGAGCGCACGGCCCGGACCTGGTGGGCGGCGCACCACGCACCGATCTCGTCGAGCACCCGCCAGGGGGCCCGGGGGTCGCGGAACGTGGCCGTCCCCACCTGCACGGCGTCGGCGCCGGCCATCAGCAGCTCGACGGCGTCCCGGCCGGACATGACCCCACCCACGCCGATGATGGTGGCGTCGGGATGGGCGGCACGGACGTCGTAGACGGCACGAACGGCGATCGGATGGAGCGACGGGCCGGACAGCCCCCCACCGGCCGGACCCGATCCGAGCACCGGTGCCCGGGCCTCGACGTCGATGACCATGGCCAGCGCGGTGTTGACGAGCGTGACCGCCTCGGCGCCGCCGGCCAGTGCGGCCCCGGCGATCTCGGCCAGATCGGCGACAGTCGGACTGAGCTTGGCCCAGCGGGGCACGTCGGGTCCGTGGGCGGCCACGGCGGCGAGCACCTCGGCCGTGGCCGTCGCCGAGTGGGCGAACATGTGGCGGCGGTCCTCGATGTTCGGACAGCTCACGTTCACCTCGATGGCCGTCAGGCCCCCGACGTCGGCGAGCAGCGCCGCGGCGGTGGCGTAGTCGTCCACCCGCTGGCCCCAGATGCTCACCACGGTGCGCGCGCCGGCGGCCGTCAGGCGGGGCAGGTCGTCCCGCACCCACGCCTCGATGCCCGGCCCCTGCAGTCCGACGCTGTTGACCATGCCGGCACCGGCCTGGTGGACCCGGGGCGCGAGGTTGCCGGGCCACGGACCCACCGACAGCGACTTGACCACCACCGCGCCGAGTGCGGCGAGGGGTCCGTAGGGTTCGAGCTCGTCGGCGTGGCCGGCCGTGCCGGACGCCGTCATGACCGGGTTGGGCAGGACGAGGGAGCCGACCGGGACCGACAGGTCGACGTCGGCGCGGGTGGCGGCCCGCCAGGCCCGGGTCACCCGGCCCCGACGCCCGGTACCCGGAGGCCCGCCGGTCACCGGGTCATCTCTGGTGGTACTCCTGCAGCGACCGGACCGACAGCGGATGGGCCAGCCAGTCGGCGATGCCGGCGGCGGCGGCCTTGGCCGCGGCCACCGTGGTCAGGCACGGCACCAAGTGGGCCGTGGAGGTGGCCCGGATGTGCAGCCCGTCGGCCCGGGGTCCGCGGCCCCGCGGGGTGTTGACCACCAGCTGGACCTTGCCCCCGGCGATGAGCTCGACGGCGTCGACCTTGCCCGGGTGGTCCTCCCCCACCTTGGCCACCACCGTGCCCACGTCGATGCCCTCCTCGGCCAGCATGGCCGCGGTGCCCGACGTGGCCGCCAGGTCGAAGCCCAGGTCGGCGAAGGCCCGGGCCGCCTCGAGGCCGGCGACCTTGTCCCGGTCGGCCAGCGAGAAGAAGACCGTGCCCGACGTCGGCAGCCGGTTGCCGGCGGCGATCTGGCTCTTGGCGAAGGCCAGGCCGAAGGTGGC
>CAZULR010000165.1:5008-6028 GCA_964621235.1 uncultured Acidimicrobiaceae bacterium | reverse complement strand
CCGTGCTGAGCTCGGACGACCCGGTCCGCGTGTTCCAGCGCTTCGCCACGCTCGATGCGGTGTCGTCCGGTCGGGCCGAGGTGATCCTCGGCCGGGGCTCGTTCACCGAGTCGTTCCCGCTGTTTGGCTACGATCTCGACCGGTACGAGGAGCTGTTCGAGGAGAAGCTCGACCTCTTCGCACGCCTCCGCAGTGAGGGTCCGGTCACGTGGTCGGGCACCACCCGGGCGGCGCTCGACGGACTGCAGGTCCACCCGCGCACGGAGTCGGGCAGCCTGACCACCTGGGTCGGTGTCGGCGGCAGCCCCGAGTCCGTCGTGCGCGCCGCCCGCCACGGCCTGCCCCTGATGGTGGCGATCATCGGTGGGGAGAGCGCCCGCTTCGCGCCCCTCGTCGACCTCTACCACCGGGCCCTGGACAAGTTCGGCGTCCCGACGCTCCCGGTGGGGGTGCACTCGCCCGGGCACGTCGCCGACACCGACGACGAGGCGCGCGAGCAGCTCTGGCCGCATATGAAGCGGATGCGGGACCGGATCGGCGCCGAGCGTGGCTGGGGACCGATGGGCCGGGCCGAGTTCGACCAGCAGGCCGGGCCGGAGGGATCGCTCTATGTCGGGTCCCCGGAGACCGTGGCGACCAAGATCGCCGCCACGGTCCGGGTGCTCGGCCTCTCCCGCTTCGACATGAAGTACAGCGCCGGCCACCTGCCCCACGACCTGCTGCTGCGCTCCATCGAGCTGTACGGCACCGAGGTCATCCCCCGCGTGCGGGAGCTCCTGGCCGACGGCTGAGCGCCGTTCGGGCGCCCCAGGTCCGCGAGCACCGTGCCGGTCAGGGGCGCGGCCGAAGGTCGCAACCCGGATTGCAGGTCGGGGTCAAGTAGCGCGGTCCAGGCGCCGATAGTCAGGAGAACTCTTCCCGACGGAGGGCGTCGGAACATGGACTCCAACACCGAGGACGCGCTGGCCGACACGATCGGCCGACAGGTCGAGGCCGATGCGCGCCGGAGGTTCTGGCTGA
>CAZULR010000165.1:0-4998 GCA_964621235.1 uncultured Acidimicrobiaceae bacterium | reverse complement strand
ACATGCGGTCGGGCTTTACGATCTTCCTCCTCGAAGCCCTGGTCGTCCTGCTGTACCTCCATCTCACCCCCACGGGGCCGCACCGGACCCTGCTCTGGGCGATCGTGGTCGCGTGGGCGGCTTGTGCCGCGGCCGGGCTCGCCCTCGCACCAGCGGTGGCGGCCCGTCGGTGGCGCACGGCCTACTCGGTGACATGGACCGTGGCCTCGACCTACGCGGTGGGCGTGGTCGCGCTCCTCGACAACGGCATCAACAGCCCGATCCTGCTGCTCCTCTACCTGCCCATCGTCTATGGGGCCCTCATGTTCACGCCGCGTGCGGCGATGGTGTGCGGGCTGTCGGCGATGGTGGTCGTCACCGGGGTGGCTGCCGTCGACAAGCACTTCGCCTCCGCCGAGGGATGGGCCCTCATGCTCTTCGGCACCCTGACGGGCGCCGCCGCGCTCTCGGTGCTGTCCGCCGTCAACCGGAGCCGGATCGAGCAGCACGAGGACCGCCTCCTGTCCCAGCTCGCCGAGCTGGCGGGCACCGACGAGCTGACGGGCTGCGTCGTCCGACGCGTGCTGCGCCAGCGCACCGAGGAGGAGATCGAGCGGGCGCTGCGGACGAGTGGCCCGCTGAGCCTGCTGATGATCGACGTCGACCGCTTCAAGTCGATCAACGACAACTACGGGCACGTCGTCGGCGACCGGGTCCTGTCGACCATCGGCGCCGTCCTGCTCGCGCACGTGCGGCCCTTCGACGTCGCCAGCCGCCTCGGCGGGGACGAGTTCGCGGTGCTCCTTCCGGAGACCGACAGCTCGGGCGCGGTCCGGGTGGCCGAGCGCATCTTCCGCGACCTCGCCCCGCTGACGGAGGTGCCGGTGACGCTCAGCATCGGCGTCAGCAGCCTCGACAGCTCGATGCCGACCATCGAGCGACTCTTCGACGAGGCGGACATGGCCCTCTACCAGGTGAAACGGGCGGGGCGGGATGCCATCGCGGTCCGGGGCCACGACCGGCCCGAGCCCTCCTGGGGAGAGCTGTAGCCCGGGAGGCGGTCCGGGCGGGACGTCTCCGGGCGATCCCGGACGGTCCCGCCGTCGTCCTCAGTCGCCGGTGGCCGGCGGCGACCGCACGAGCTTGAACAGGTCGACCGGACCGAATCCCCGGACGTCACGGGATCCAAGCGGGACCGACGGCACGTCGGCGTCTCCGGCGAGGGCGGCCGACGCGATGACGTCGCCGGGGGCCCCGACCTTGACGACCCGGGCGGCCAGGTGCACCACGGGACCGAACACGTCACCGTCGCGCAGCATCACCCGGCCGGACACGACGCCGGCCCGCACCTCGGGCAGCTGGGAATGGTCGTGCAACCGGCCGGTCACCTCGAGCGCGATCCGGGCGGCTGCGGTGGGATCGTCCGTGGTGTAGAGGACCTCGTCCCCGATGAGCTTGACCACCCGGCCGCCGCCGGCCGTGACCGTGTCCGAGGCCAGACGCTCGAACTCGGACAGCAGGTCGCCCAGTTCGTCCATGGGCACGTCCCGGGCCAGCACGGTGGAGTCGACCAGGTCGATGAAGCCGACACAGAGGTCGCGGGTCTCGTAGCCGCCGTCGTGGCCCGACGACGACCGGCGCAGCTGCACGAGGTGCTGTCGCAACAGGGTGTCCAGACCGGACACCACCTCGGGGAAGAGCTCGACCGCCGCCACGTTGGCCTTCGCCAGCTCAAGGCCGACCAGGTCCCCGTCCCGCACGGTCGGCTCGACGTTGGCCAGGAACGAGGACACCAGGGCGTCGGCCATGCGGATCGACGACGCACCCATCACCCGGAGCAGCTGGAAGACCGCCTCGTCGCCGAAGAGGTCGACTGCGGACGGCACCAGCGCGCACAGTCGGGCCATTCCCTCGGAGAACGCCCGCTCGTCGGGACCGGGCTCGGTGAACCCGCAGGCCCGCACGATGCGCACGACCTGGTCCCGGTCCACCCCCGAACGCCGGGCCATGTCGTCGACCGTCAGGGGATCGCCGTGGCGGAGCGCGACGACCATGGCGAGGGCGGGCAGCTCCTCGCGGTACCCGAGCAGGTCGTCGAGGGTGGCGCCCCGCTGGACGAGGTAGTGCAGGAGGGCCAGACGTTCGGCGGCGTGCGGGCCGTCCGGGACGTACAGCCCCGCCTGCTCGAGCTCGGCGTCGCTGGTCACGCCGTCAGGCTACCGCCGGGCCGACGGCCCGTGACCGGGCCCGGAGCACCCGGTCAGGCCAGCAATTCGCTGAAGCGGCGGGCGAACGTGTGGGCATCGCCGGGCCAGCGAGCGGACAGGTAGTTGCCGTCGAGCACCGTGAACCCCTGGTCATCCGATCCCGGGGCGTCTCGAGTGACACCGCGTGGCCCCCGGGTGAACTGCGACGGGTCGTCGAGGGCGGCCACCACCTCGTCCTCGACGTAGGCCGGGTAGGTCCGGTAGTACCTCCCGAGCTTCCACGCCGTGGCCAGGTAGGCGCCGCGCTCCATCGGCTTGGTCAGGCAGGTCGTCCGCCGATCGGCCAGCACGCTCCGACCCGACGCCGAGTCGTGCGTCCTGGCCAGCACCAGCACCCCGTGGCAGATGGCGCCGACCGGTCGGCCGAGTGTCCAGAATCGGGCCACCACGTCCCGGAGTTGAACCGATCCGAGGTACTGGCGCATGCCCGGGGCGTGGCCGCCCGGCAGCACCAGTCCGTCAAACGCGGCCGCCTCCACACTCCCCCACGCCACCGGGACCCGGTAGGCGGGATCCTCCTGGAGGCGCCGGTAGAGCAGCTTGGGGCCGTCGGCCGCACCCAGCTGTCCGAAGAGCACACCGTCGAGCAGGCGTCGGTCGGCGGTAGGACGCGTGCCGCCGGACTCGGTGGCGAACACCACCTGGTGACCCGCCTCGGTCAGGTAGTGCCAGGGAACGGCCACCTCGGTGACGTCGAAGTCCTGGTCCGGAAGGGGCAGCAGCACGCGGCGGGTCACGTCCACGACGCTAGGCCCTCCTCCGGATCGACCGGCGGGCGCGGGCGTCGAAGACGTCGCCGATGCCGGCGGCGACCAGCGCGGCTCCGGTGTTCTCGCGGGCCGACACCACGGCCGTGCGGACCCCGTCGGACCGCAGCACCTCGAGCAGGGCCAGCGTGCCCGGGTGGACGGTCACGCCGTCGCTGGCCAGGACCCGGCGGACGCGGTCGTTCCTGCCGACGGCGACGCCGCAGACGGTGCGGGCCCCGGGCGGATGACCGGGCGACCCCTCGTCGAGCTCCATGCCCCGCGACGCGACGGAGCCCCGGAGCCCATCGGTGCGCGGCCGGCCGTCGACGAACCGGAGGTAGTCGTCGACCGGGTCGAACCGGTCCTGGCAATGGCGGTCCGCGCCCCCTCGGCCTCGAGGAGCGGGTCGAATGCGGCCTTCCAGGCCGCGGCACGGACCCGCGCGGTGTCGGTCACCACACCATCGGGGTCGGACAGCCAGGCGTCGTAGGCGGTGAGGTCCACGCTCCACCGACGCTCACGTCGCCCCGGCGCCCTCTCCCCCTGGCCGGCGGAGGCGTCGGCCCGTCACCACGTCGCCCCGCATGCGGACCAGGTGCTGGCCGGGCTCGGCCACCCGCGGCTGCGGCAGGGCGATGGCGGTCTGGTGCGGCACCGGGTCCGTCAGGAGGCCCCTGACCAGGACGCTCCAGCGTCCCTCGCCGCCGGCCCCTTCGTGGCCGCCCGCGTTGTCCACCTGGAAGGCGACCATCTCGTGGTACGCCTCGGAGAACACGTGGTCGCCGATGCGCACGACGACATCGGAGCCGTCGACCGTGTAGTCGACGGGGAGCACCAGGGGGGCGCCCTCCTTGGCGATGCCCAGGTGGCCGTGGAGCCCGATCTTGGCCCCGAGGGCCAGGAGTCGTCGGCACTCCGGGACCGGGAGCACCTCGGAGCCGCGGTCATCGATCCACATGCCTGCATTGTGGGTCGCCGGTGGTGGTCACGACAGGGCCGAAGGTCCCCGGACCGATGGCGCCGCTCCCTCAGGTCAGCTCGTTCGTCGTCGTCTTGGAGGGCAGGAGCAGCAGGACGATCAGCGTGATGATCGAGAAGAAGAACCCGAGGATCAGCCAACCGATGGCGTGGCGGCCCTTGCGCTTGGCGATGTTGTAGATCCACACCATGATCACGATCCACAGCGCGAAGCTGATCAGGCTCCAGAGGAAGGATCCCCCGTTGCTGGCCAACAGCATGAGTGCCGACATGTCCGCTCCTCTCGTCCGCCTGTGAAGCTAGCGCCGCACCCTGGCGGCCGCCGGGACCAGGGGCCCGGATGGCCGTGGCCCCGGGCCCCGGGGCCACGGGTCACACCTCGGGCTGCTCGTCGGCGAGGTCACGGAGCTTGTTCTTCAGGAGCTTGTCGAGGGTCCCGAGCGGGAACTCGTCGACGACGTAGACGGCACGGGGCACCTTGAACTCGGCCAGTTTCCCCTTGCAGGCCTCGATGACCTGGGCCTCGAGCTCGTCGAGCCCGGGCGCGCCGGGCGCCGTGATGACGAACGCCACCACCACCTGGTCGAGCCACTCGTGCTTCTTCCCCACGACCGCCACCTGGGCCACGCCGGGCACGGTGGCCACGACCTCCTCCACCTCGCGCGCGGACACGTTCTCGCCCCCGACCTTGATGAGGTCCTTGTCACGCTCCTGGTAGAAGACGTTGCCGCCGGCGCCCATCTGGACCATGTCGCCCGTCTTGAACCAACCGTCTTCGAACGAGGAGGCGTTGGCCTCGGGGTTGTCGAAGTACTCCAGGAAGATCTCGATGCCACGGGTGCCGCGCATCCACAGCTCGCCGGTCTGGCCCTCGGCGCAGAGCTGCCCGGTCTCCTTGTCCACCACGGCGATCTCGTAGCCGGGCGCGACGTGGCCCATCGACCGGGTCGGCAGCTGCTCGCGCGGCTTGCCGGTGATGGCGTGGGACACCAGCTCGGTCATGCCGTAGGCGGCGTAGACGTCGA
>CAZULR010000164.1:0-6039 GCA_964621235.1 uncultured Acidimicrobiaceae bacterium | reverse complement strand
ACCGACGTGGACGCCGAGGAGTCGAGCTTCGAGAGCCAGTTCAACAGCCTGGCCGGCACCTCCGGCGTGTCCCTGGCACAGTTCAGCGGCTTTACCCCGGCCGGGGCCACCGCCACCGGTGGCGTCGCCGTGCCTACGGCCACCGTCGGTACGGCCACCCCGTCAGATGTCACCGCGGTGCCCACCACACTGACCGTCCAAGGGAACTACGGACAGATCTCGGCCTTCGTCAACGGGCTGGACACCTTCCCCCGCCTGTTCGTCATCCAAAAGTTCGTCCTCAGCTACGGCCAGGCCTCCGCCAGCAGCACCGCCTCGGCGGCCACCGCCGCTGCCGCAGCCACTCCATCGACGTCGGGCACTGCGTCCGCAACGCTCGGCACACCGCTGTGGGAGGGCGGGACGCCGACCGCAGCGTCGGCCGGTCCCTACAACCTGCAGATCACCGGGTCCATCTACTACACCTCGACCCCGAACGCCCTCTCGGCCTGCACCAAGGCGACGGCCGCCCAGTCCACCACCAAGTAGCCCGGGACCGCGAAGCCGGTCACCTCGGCGTCACACACCGCTGATCTGCATGTCGCCGATGGCCAGGGTCTGGCCGGCGGCGATGCTGGGCAGCCACTCCACGTCGGCACCGACCGCCACGAGTGACAGCAGCATGCGTTGGAGCGTGGAGGCCACGGTGATTTCCCGGACCGGCTCGGCCAGCTTGCCGTCGCGGATCATGAGGCCCTCGGCGCCGACCGAGAAGTCGCCGCTGATGGGGTTCACCCCGGAGTGGACGCCGGTCATGGACTGGACGAAGAGGCCCTCTCCCACCGCCGCCAGCACGCCGTCTTCGTCGTAGCCCTCCGGCCCGGGGGCGAGGGTCAAGGCCCGGCAGCCCGGACCGGGGGTGCCGGCGAACCCGCCGCGCACAGCCGATCCGGTGGAGGCCACCCCGGCACGCGAGCCGGACACGGTGTCGTAGAGGAACCCCTGGAGGACGCCCGAGTCGATCAGCACGTTCCGCCGGCAGGCCAGTCCCTCGGCGTCATAGGAGGCGGCCCCGTAGGCACGGGGGTCCGTGGGGTCGTCGACCAGGGTGAGGCCGGGATGTCCGACCTGCTCGCCGATCCGACCGGCGAAGAACGAGCGGCCCTTGGCGACGGCCTCGCCCGACAGGGCCGAGGACACGATCGACAGCAGGGTGGTGGCCATGCGACGGTCGAAGACCACCGTCGAGCGGCCCGACGGGCCCTTGGTGGCACCGAGGAGGCGGACCGCACGCGTGACGGCGTCGTCGCACGCCCGCGTCGTGTCGAGCTCCTCGAACCCGCGGCCGACGCTGTAGCCGCCGCCGGTCTGGCTGGCCTCGTCCTCGCCGGCGATGACCCCGACGGACAGGTAGCCAGACGTCTTGCGCGATGACGAGCGGATGCCCGTGGTCGAGACCAGTGCCGTCTCCGACGCCACGTCGCCGTAGTCGGCCGCGTCGACCTGCCGGATCCTCGGGTCGGCGGCGCGGGCCTGGGCCTCCAGGGCCAGCGCCAGCTCCACCTTGCGGGCCGTCGGCACCGACGCCAGGCCCTCGTCCCACAGGTCCACCGGCACCGCCTCGACACCGTCGGGCACGGCCAGTCGCACGTGCTCGTCGGCGGTGGCGAAGCGGGCGTTGTCCCGCGCCTCGGCCAGGGTCTCGCCCAGCACGGACTCGTCGAGGGACCCCGCCCAGGCGAACCCCAGGCGGTGGTCGACGACCACCCGGATGCCGATGCCCGCCGACGTCGCCGACGTCAGCGACTCGACCTGGCCGTCGTAGGCGCGGACCTCCGTCTCGGTGCCCCGGGCCACGTAGACCTCGACCTCCTCGCCCGCGCCGGCCCAGCCGGCCACCCGGTCGGCCAGCGCCAGCAGATCCTCCGTGGTTCCTTCCGTCTGCTCCGTCGCCGTGCTCATTCGGCCGTCCCCCCGATGGTGACGCCGGTGAGGCGCATGGTGGCCTGGCCACAGCCGACGGGCACGCTCTGGCCGTCCTTGCCGCAGGTGCCGGGCGTCATGGAGAAGTCGGTGCCGACGGCGTCGATGCGCTTCAGGATCTCGGGCCCGTTGCCGATCAGGTTGGCGTCCCGCAGGGGCTCGGTGATCCGGCCGTCCTCGATCAGGTAGGCCATGGTCGTGCCGAACACGAAGTCTCCGGTGGTGGTGTTGACCTGGCCACCACCGAGCTTGGCCACGTAGACGCCCCGGGGGGTCTGGGCCACGATCTCGTCGGCGTCGTCCTGTCCCGGCAGGAGGAAGGTGTTGGTCATCCGGACCATCGGCAGGTCGCGGTAGGACTGGCGACGCCCGTTGCCGGACGAGACCCGCCCCTCCTTCCTCGCCCGCAGGTAGTCCCACAGGTAGTCCGTCAGGACGCCATCCTGGATCAGGACGTTGCGCTGGGCCGGCCGGCCCTCGTCATCCACCTCGAAGGTCCCCCACTGGGACCCGATGGTCCCGTCGTCCACCAGGGTGACCAGGGGGCTGGCCACCAGCTGGCCGACCTTGCCGGCGTAGACCGAGGCGTCCTTCACGATGTGATCGGCCTCGAGGCCGTGGCCGCACGCCTCGTGGAAGAGGATCCCGCCACTCCCTCCGGCCAGGACGACCGGCAGCTCGCCCGACGGCGCCGGGCGGGCCGACAGCTTGGCGAGGGCCTGGGCGGCCGCCGTGCGGGCCAGCTCCTCGACCGACACCTCGTCGAACAGCTCGAAGCCGAGCGTCCGGGCGGCCGTCTCGTACCCGGTCTGCATGCCCGTGTCGGCCAGCGCCACACACGACACCGAGAACCGGGTGCGCGACTGCTCGTCACCGGCCAGCAGCCCGTCGGAGTTGGCGATCAGCACCCGGCGACGGGACGTGCCGAAACCCGCCTGGACCTGGCTGACGGCGTCACCCGAGGCCCGGGCGGCCTCGTCGGCCCGCTGCAGCAGGTCGAGGGCGTCGGCCTTGGACCCGGTCGACGGGGCCGGTCGGTCACCGGGCGCGCCCGTGGATCCGAGGTCGGACAGGTGGCCGACGTCGACTGAACGCGTCCCGCCCCCGCCGCGCGCGACCGCCGAGGCCGCCTCGGCCGCCCGGAGCAGGCCGCGCTCGCTGAGGTCGGCGGTGTGGGCGAATCCCGTCGTCTCGCCCGTGACCACCCGGATGCCAGCCCCGCGCTCGCGCCCCGAGGACAGCTCCTCGACCCGCCCGTCGTCGAGCATGGCCGACGAGTTCGAGCGGTCCTCGGCGAACACCTCGGCGAAGTCGCCGCCGTTGCGCAGCGCCTCCGCCAGCACCCGCTCCAGCACGGGGGTATCGATCACTTGGGCCTCCTCGCTCCACTGCATGGCACCCGGTGGCCGATGTCAGTATCCGTCGCGTATCGTACCGGGGTGGCCCCCCGCACCGGTCTGTCCGCCCGCATCGAGCTCGAGGTGACCGAGGCGGACACTGCCGAGGCCTTCCGGTCGGGCAACGTCCCGGTGCTCGCCACCCCCCGGTTGGTCGCACTGTGCGAGGAGGCGAGCTGCCAGGCCATCGAGGGGCACCTGCCGGCCGGTGGGACGTCGGTGGCCAAGCGGGTCCAGTTCGACCATCTGGTGCCGGTCGGGGTGGGGCGGACGGTGTGGGCCGAGGCCACCCTCGACCGGATCGAGGGCCGCCGGCTGGTGTTCACCCTCTCGGTGTCCGAGAACGGCGGACTCGTCGGGGCGGGCAAGCTCGTACGGGTCGTCGTCGACCGCGACGCCTTCCTCGGCAACGTCCGCTGAGAGGCCGCAGGAGACCGTCGGGCATCCGCGTCGGCCGCCTGACATGACGCCCCGGCCGGGACGCACCGCGGGCGTGGGACCGGTCCTCCCTACTGCGCACTGGGAGGCCGACGGGCGCTCCACCAGGGACCTTGCCCCACCGGCCGCGCTGGTAGCCTGAGCACGAAGGCAATTCCAACATGATCCTGGAACACATCGACAGTCCGGCGGACCTCCGGACACTGACCCCCGAGGAGCTCGACGTCCTCTGTCGGGAGATCCGGGAGTTCATCGTCGACGCCGTGACCCACACGGGCGGCCACCTCGGCTCCAACCTCGGCATCGTCGAGCTGACCCTGGCGCTGCACCGTACGTTCGACTCCCCACGCGATCTCCTGCTGTGGGACACCGGCCACCAGGCGTACGTCCACAAGCTGGTCACCGGCCGCCGGGACGAATTCACCCACCTGCGCCAGGAGGACGGGCTCTCCGGCTACCCCAGTCGCACCGAGTCGGAGCACGACTGGGTCGAGAACAGCCACGCGTCGACGATCCTCAGCTACGCCCACGGCATGGCCACCGCGTTCGAGCTGCAGGGCAAGGACCGGCGGGTCGTGGCCGTGATCGGTGACGGCGCCCTGACCGGCGGCATGGCCTACGAGGCCCTCAACAACCTCGGCCACTCCGGCAAGCGCGTGGTCATCGTGCTCAACGACAACGGGCGCTCGTATGCGCCGACGGTGTCCCAGCTCTCCCTCAGCCTCACCCACCTGCGCCTGAGCCCCGCCTATGTTCAGGCCCGCCAGCGCCTCCGCCACCTGCTGCGCGAGCTTCCCGGGGTGGGTGAGCTCGCCTACTCGGGCGTCCACGGGCTCACCAGCGCCCTGCGCGAGGTGGTCACGCCGCACACGTTCTTCGAGGCCCTGGGCATCCGCTACGTCGGCCCGATCGACGGCCACGACATCGTCGGTGTCGAGCAGGCCCTGGCCAACGCCGCCGAGTGGGAGGGCCCCATCGTGGTCCACGTGCTCACCCAGAAGGGACGGGGCTACGCCCCGGCCGAGGAGGACGACGTCCAGCGCCTCCACGACGTCAAGGTCCGGGCGCCCGAGACGCCGGCCCTCGACGGCCCGGACGCGCCACTGACCGCCCACACCCTGGAGCTCCAGAACGCGTCGCTGTCGATCGGCGGGGCCGACATCGCCGCCGGCGCCCCCGTCACCACGTACACCCACGCCTTCACCCGCGCCCTCCTGCTCCACGCCGAGGCCGATCCGCGCATCGTGGCCATCACCGCGGCCATGCCGGGACCGACGGGCCTGCTCCCCTTCGAGGACCGGTACCCCGAGCGGTTCATCGACGTCGGGATCGCCGAGCAGCACGCCGTCACGTCGGCGGCCGGCATGGCCATGGCCGGTCTGCGGCCGGTGGTCGCCGTGTACTCCACCTTCTTCTCCCGGGCCTTCGACCAGGCCAATCTCGACGTCGGACTCCACCGGCTGCCGGTCGTGCTGGTGCTCGACCGCGCCGGCATCACCGGCGACGACGGCCCGAGCCACCACGGCGTGCTCGACCTGGCCCTCTGCCTCTCCATCCCCGGCATGACGGTCTTCGCCCCGTCGTCTGCGCCCGAGGTGGAGGCGATGCTGGCCACGGCCCTCACCCTCGACGGCCCCGCGGTGATCCGCTTCCCGAAGACGCCGGCGCCACCGGTGGCACCGGGCTCGGAGGGATCGGGCCTCGAGGCGCGCCTGGTCCGCCGGGGTGACGGATCGGTGTGCATCCTGGCCGTCGGCAAGATGCTCGGTGCCGCCGAGGCCGCGGCCCGCCGGCTCGACGCCGAGGGAATCGACGTCACCGTGTGGGACCCGCGGGTGGTCTCCCACCCGGACCCGGCCATGCTGGAGGACGCCGGCCGCCATGCGCTCGTGGTGACCCTCGAGGACGGCGTGCGCCAGGGCGGGGCGGGCATGTACCTGGGGGACGCCCTGCGGGCGTCCCTGCCGATCGGCGCCTGCCCACCCATCGTCCACCGCGGGGTGCCCCGGGCGTTCCTGGCCCAGGGTAAGCCCGACCGGATCCTGGCCCGGCTGGGCCTGGACGAGGACGGCGTGGTGCGCACGGTCCGCGAGAGCCTGGCCGACCTCCAGCACCCCGCCGAGCTGCGCAGTCCGGTCGAGCAGTCAGGTTCGGACCTGCAGGGCTGAGGCCGTCCACACGCCGCCGGGACAGAAACCTGTTCTACTATCTGCGCGATGAGCACCTTCAACCTCGCCGACAT
>CAZULR010000163.1:0-6045 GCA_964621235.1 uncultured Acidimicrobiaceae bacterium | reverse complement strand
ATGACCACCATCAACCACAGCGTCCATCTGTCACCTCGACTCCCGGTCCGGAAGGTCTAGGCGGGATCGGACCCCACGGGGCCCCGGTCGTTCAGGTGGGGGGTGACTCGCCACCGCGCGATGGGTTCGACCCGATCGCCCGGACTCGCTGCCCGTGGGGCAGAGGATCGAGTCCGACGATCGACGTCGTGCC
The DNA here is from genome assembly GCA_964621235.1 of uncultured Acidimicrobiaceae bacterium. Classification (GTDB taxonomy): domain Bacteria; phylum Actinomycetota; class Acidimicrobiia; order Acidimicrobiales; family RAAP-2; genus Bog-756. The sequence continues at coordinate 5,852 of CAZULR010000163.1, read as the reverse complement.
CTCGGCGATGCCGCGCGCCAACTCGGTGAGGCGCAGATTGTGGTTCCTGGCGTGGTTCCGGATGCGCTGGAACGAGCGGTCCATGTCGAGCCCCGACGCCTCGCTGACTTTGCCCTTGGCCTGTTCGATGATGATCCGGCTGTTCAGCGCCTCACTGAGCTGGCTGTTGAGCACCGACGCGCTCACCGAGGTCTGGTGTTGGATGATGGCGATGGTCGCCACGTCGGCGAGCGCCTGGGCCACCAGCACGTCCTCTGCGAGCAGCGACCCGGAGGCGATCCGGAACATGTTGAGCGCCCCCACGGTCACACCCCGAAGGTGCATCGGCAGCGCGTGCACGGAATGGAACCCGTCCGCGACGGCCCGTCGGGCGAACCGCGGCCAGCGGTCGTCGATCGCCGAGAGCTCGAGGTTCACGATCGACTGGCCGCTCACGAAGCAGTCGACGCACGGGCCCTCATTGGCCTGGAGTTCGAACAGCTCGAGGCCCCGCATGGCGGCACTCGACGAGGCGACCACCTGGAGCTCGCCCCCGGGTGCGGCGAGCATCACCCCGGCCGAGTCGACGTCGAGGACCTCGACGCACCGGTCGCTGAGTACGGTCAGCACGTCGATGACGTCGAACTCGTCCACGAGGTTGTCCGCCAATTCGACGAGTGTCCGGACCAGCAGGGCCTCTCGGGTCATCGTTCCGCCGATCGTGTCGGTCTGGACTCGTCGGCGACGCGAGCGGTAGTGGGAGCCAGTTGCAGACTACCCATTGGACGCGGCCACCGACCCGTCGCCCGGGCCGCCGGGGCTCCCACCGTCGAAGCGGAGTCGTCGCTCCACGACGTCCCGGCTGACGTCGTCGATCGAGCGGTCCCCCAGGAACGCGTGGGCCCGCAGCCTGACCAGCGCCTCGGTCACGCCGATTCCCAGCTGGATCGAGACCATGCCGGCCGCCTGGTGCACCACGAAGTGGAAGTTGGCCCCTCGTTCGAGCTCTGCCCCGACCGAGCCGGGGGGAGCGTCGGCCTGAAGGGCGAGGATGGTCCGGGCCGCCACGACGGCCACCGCCAGCGCATCGGCGTACTGCAGGTCGTCGAGCGGTCCCGGGACGTCGCGGAAGAGCGTCACCGCACCGAGGTGCACCGCTCCGATCCGGAGGGGCAAGGCGAACACGGCCCGCACCCCGGCGCGCACCGCCAACGGGACGAGCGCCGGCCACCGGGCGGACGAGTGTGCGTCGAGTACCGGCTCGAGCACGGGGACACCACGTGCGTGCGCCTCGAGCGCCGGCCCCTCCCCCAGGGTGAACTGCAGGTCGTCGAGGTAGGCGGCCACACCGTCGGTGGTGCAGAGCGACCCCCGGGCGAGCTCGTCGGACAGCAGCATGATGCTCGCCCCGCTCACTCCGGTGGATTGGGCGGCCACCTCGCACAGGGCCAGCGTCCCGGCGGCGTCGACCCCGTAGGACGAGAGCCGGCCCAGGATGGAGGACACCCGGTCGTCCGGCACCGTCACCGTGGAGGCCCGGGGACGCGGGACGCATGCGAGGAGGCCGACAGGACACGTGCCACGGATCGCCTCCCGGGTGCAGGGTGAGACGCTCAACGTGGTCCGGATTCAGCGCGTTCGGCCGCTGACGCGACCGGCCCCTCGCCACCCTACACACGTGGCCGGGTCCGACGAGACACAGCGGAGTAGCGCCCCCGGAGGGCCGTCCGCGCAACGGCCGCCGGCCCGCCCTCCTCGCCTACCCCTCGTCGAGCCGCCCCGTGACCCGCAGCCACTCCAGAGTGTCCCGGAACGTCTCGACCGTGGGCCGGTAGGTCACCCCGAGGTCGCGCACCGTGACCGAGTCGTCGGCCGGCCGCCCCGACGCCATCACGACGGCCGCCTCGACGGACAGCGGCGGCAGGCCCTCGGCGCCGCCCTCGCGCTGTTCGTCGAACTTGGCGCCGAGTCCGACCATGTCCTCGGCCGACACGAGGGTGAACGGCACCGTGCGGCCCACCGCCTCGCTCAGGACTGCCGTCCACTCCTCCCAGGTGACGTAGTTGCCGGACACCAGATAGCGCCGGGGGCCGTGACCGGGCTCCAGGCTGCGGGCGATCACGGTGGCCACGTCCCGGACGTCGACCACGCCGAGGCCGCTGGCAGGGGCCACCATGCCAGCCGCCAGGGCGCCGGTCAGCGCTGCGAACGAGCCGTCGAGGTGGGGGCTGCCCGGGCCGTAGACGCCACTCACCACCAGCGTGGTGACCGGGGCGCCCTCGGCCTGGAGTCCCTGGACGAACTCCTCGACAGCCACCTTCTGGGCGCCGTAGGCCGACAGCGGCTCGGCCAGGGCGGACCGCGGGGTGATCACCGGCTCCTCGGACGGGAGGTGGACGGTGATCGACGACGTGTAGACGACCGGGTCGAGGCCGGACTCCACGGCCCGGCCCACCACCAGCCGGGCCCCGTCGAGGTTGGCACTGGCCGACAGGCTCCGACCGCCACCGACCCCGATCTCGGCGGCGCAGTGCACCACCGCGTCACACCCCGAGAGGGCGGTGGCCACCGCCGCCGGGTCGGTCATGTCCCCCACGACGACCTCGTCCGCCTCCGTCCCGAGCGGACCGAGCACCAGCGGCACCCGCGCCGGGTCCCGGGCCAGGACGCGGACGGAATGGCCCTGGCGTCGCAGGGCGCCGACCGCATGGGAGCCGACGAACCCGGTCCCACCGGTGACGAGGACTCGCACGAGCGTGCCTCCGATCCGATCCTGTCCCGACCGGGCCGGACCGTCCGGAGGTCGTGACGACGCTGCGCAGAACGTACCCGAGCACTCCACCGTCGGGGGCCCGACGGGGGTCCCGTCAGGCCACGGCCCGCCGGAACACCCGGGTCGCCCACGCCAGGACGAGCAAGCACAGCGGCACCAGCACGGCGAACGCCTGCCAGACCACCGGGGTGGTGATGTGGCCCGCCGCCAGGGACCTCGAGGCCACGACCAGGTAGTAGAGGGGATTGAGGTGGGCCAGGACCCGCAGCCACAACGGCCCGAGGGAGATGGGCAGGAGGACGCCGGCCAGCAGCAGCAGCGGCAGGTTGATGCCGTTGATGACAGCGGCGAAGCTGCTGATCTCCTTGGTGACGAGCGCCACGGCGGTCGAGAAGGCCGCCATCAGCGTCGCCAGCAGCCAGAGGAGCACGGTGAGGATGAGCAGGCCCGCCCCGTGGACGTGGAATCCGAACCCGACCCCGACGACGACCACCACGGCGTCGAACACCGTCATGGTCACGAGGCCGGACAGGATCGGCCCGAACAGGATGGCGAACCGGCTGGCGGGCGTGACGCGCAGCCGCTCGATGAACCCGGACTGGAGCTCGAAGATGGTCCCGAATCCGGCACTCGCACCGCTGGAGTAGGCGAGCAGGGCGAGGATCCCCGGCAGGAAGATCTGGAGGACGCCTCCCGTCGGGAACCCCCGGACACCCGGGAGGCTCCGTAGGAGCGGGGTGAAGAGCACCAGGTAGAGCACCGGGGTGGAGAATCCGACCACCAGCCACACCGGGTTGCGCAGCATCTGCACGGTGTAGCGGTGGAACAGGAGACCGGTGTCACGTGCGACCTTCATGCCGCCCTCCCCCCATCGTCGGATCCGGTGCCGGCGTCACGCAGCGAGCGCCCGGTCTGGCGGAGGAAGACGTCGTCGAGCGTCGGCTCCGACAGGCTCACCGACCGGACGCCGATCTGCTCGGCGTCGAGGAGCCGCAGGATCTGCGGCAGAGCCTCACCGCCGTCCTCCACGTACAGGCGGACCTGTTCCCCCTCGCCCACCAGTTCACGCACGTAGGGCTGGGCCCGCAGCAGGGCCGCGACCCGGTCGCCCGTCACGTGATCGTCGCGCAGGCTCAGCACGACCGACTCGCCGGCCACCTGCCGCTTGAGGTCACGGGGCGTACCCTCGATCACGATCTCCCCGTGGTCCATGATCACCAGGCGGTCGCAGAGCGCGTCGGCCTCCTCGAGATAGTGGGTGGTCAAGAAGATGGTCGTGCCTCGGTCGCGCAGAGCACGCACGTGGTCCCACAGGTGAGCCCGGTTCTGCGGGTCGAGCCCGGTGCTCGGCTCGTCGAGGAAGACCACGTCCGGTCGGTGGACGATGCCGAGCGCGATGTCCAGCCGCCGGCGCTGGCCTCCCGAGAAGGTCTTCACCTTCCGGTCGGCGAACTCCGCCAGGTCGAGGATGTCCATGAGTTCGTCGGCCCGGGCCGACACCGTGGCGAGGTCGTCGCCGTAGAGGCGCCCCTGGAGCACGAGGTTCTCCCGGCCGGTCGCCAGGTCGTCTGCCCCGCCGAGCTGGCTGACGTAGCCGATCCGCTCCCGGACCTTGTCGGGCTGCGTGGCCACGTCGTAGCCGGCCACGACCGCCGTGCCGCCGTCGACCGGCAGGAGCGTGGTCAACATGCGCAGACTCGTCGTCTTGCCGGCCCCGTTGGGTCCGAGGAATCCGAAGATCTCGCCGCGGGCCACGTCGATGCTGATCCCGCGCACGGCGTCGACGGCGCCCCGTGGGGCGCGGAACGACTTCCGCAGATCCCGTGTCGTGATGATGCTGTCCGTGGCCGTCCCTTTCGTCGGTGCGTCAGTCATCGCCCGTCCCCTCGTCCCACGGTCCGAGCAGCGGCTGCCCCGGGTCGCGATCGGGACGGTGGACCTCGAGCCACCAGTCGATACCCCCGAACTCCCCTTCCTCAATCCGGCGGGCGAGTCGGCGGACGTACTCCAGTTCCGTGGTGCGTAGCGCGGCTCGGAAGTCCTCCTCGACCCAGAACAGCTCGGGCAGCCCCTGCTGCTCGGCGAGCGCCCGGAGCGCTTCGGACTGCACGGTCTCCACTTCGAGGCGGAGGGCGCGCTCGTGCAGCAGGTCGACGACGTCACCGGGCGGAAGCGCGGGCAGGAACGAGAGGGCGGCCTCGAAGCTGGTGAAGTCCTTGACCGGGGTCGACAGGAGGTCGGTGAGCCAGTCGTGGGCCTCGATGCGGCCCGCCTCCGTTACCCCGTAGACGGTGCGCTCGGGGAGCCGGCCGTCCCGACGCGTCTCCCGGGGCACGATGAGCCCCCGCTTCTCGAGCGACGCCACCACGGCGTAGAGCGACCCGTAGTTGAGTCGCACGCTCTCGTGCTTCTGCCGCTGGCGGAGCGTCGTCGCCACCTCGTAGGGGTGCATCGGGTGTTCGCTCAGGCACAGCAGCACGGCGAGGGCCAGCGGGTTGTTGCGGTTGCGACCGGCCACGACTCCTCCTCTGTTGAGTACTCTGTTCAGAGTACCCTGGGTCGATAGCGGAGTCAATACCGGAAGCGCTCCGGCGGTTCCCGGGTGCCGACGCCGAGTCCCTATGCTCGCCACCATGGACGACGGGCCGGAGCTGCACGCCGCGTCGGCTCCTCCCCCGTCCGTGTCGGGCCCCCAGGTGGACGACGCCTCGGCCATGGCCCTCGCCCTCGCCGAGGCGGGAGCCGCTCCGGCCCACCGCGACGTGCCCGTCGGCGCGGTGGCGCTGGTGGATGGCCGGATCGTGGCCTCACGGCACAACGAGCGCGAGCTGACGGGCGATCCGACGGCCCACGCCGAGATCCTGGCCCTCGCCGATGCCGCCGCGGCACTGGGGACGTGGCGCCTCACCGGCGTCACGCTGGTGGTCACCCTCGAGCCCTGTCCGATGTGCGCCGGCGCGTTGGTGGCCGCCCGACTGGGACGCCTCGTCTTCGGGGCGGCCGATCCCAAGGCGGGAGCCTGCGGCTCGCTCTACAACCTCTGCGCCGACCCGCGCCTCAACCACGAGGTGCCGGTGACCGCCGGCGTGCGGGCCGACGA